>NZ_JBHUEM010000001.1:0-304111 GCF_042680805.1 Bacillus salitolerans
GCGTTCGTCCTGAGCCAGGATCAAACTCTCCAAAAAGATGTTTGATTGCTCAAAAACACCGACAATCTACAATAGTAGATTTTAAAAATTATTGATGGTTATTTACTATGAAATAACCTCGTTGGTTTATAAAACCAACACGCTTGACGTTTTGTTTAGTTTTCAAAGAACTTTGTTAATGTCTATCGCTCAGAAGCGACTTTATAAATATATCACGCTGACTTTTAGAAGTCAACAACTTTTTTCTCTTTCAACACGTCGTCGTGCTGACTTAAAATATAATAACATCCAATGTTGATATTAACAAGTGTTAAAAAATAGAAACAGAGTGAAGTTCATCCTTCACTCTGTCATGATTTCATCAATAAACAAATCTCTTCTTTTCGATAATTGTATAAACTCACCGTTCAAATCTAGCTTAATCATAGGCCTTGTTGGTGATTTTGATTCTATAAAAACAATCTCTCCGATTTGATTGTTAGATAGTCTTACTTTTGATCCTATTGAGAAATTAGCGATTCCAGAAGTTAAGGCTTGAATAACGGGAATATCAAATTGTCCAAAACTATCCTGAATAATTAACTCGAGTACTTTAAAGGGGGATTGCTTTGAACGATAATTTCGCTCTGATGTCATGGCATGATACACATCGGCTACAGCAATTATTTTTCCAAAAGGATGGACTTTCTCTCCCGTTATTCCTAAAGGGTATCCACTTCCATCGATTCTTTCATGGTGCTGAAATACTCCTAGCTTCACACCTTCCCTTATCACAGGCAGATTTTGTAACATTTTATACCCATGTGTTGGGTGCATTTTAATTTCATTATACTCTTCTGGAAGTAGTGCAGTTTGTTTATCTAGTATTTTGGGATGGACTTTTGCCATTCCACAATCCGATAACAACCCTGCAATTGCTACTTGTATCCATTCTCCTTTTTCATAGTTCAATTTCTTCCCTAAAAAACCAGCTAAAAGACCAACTGTAACAGAATGGTGATATAAGTACTCCTTTTTTGTTGAATAATGATGAAGCATAAATAACTCGGAAGGGGCATTTACTACACGCTCTAGTAAAGGAATAAAGAATTTGCGAATTTTTACAATATCTATTTGAGATCCTGATTGCCAACTTTGGAAATATGCTTTAAATTCTTGAACCGATTTTAAATAAAGGCTAATTAAAGGTGTAGCTTTCTCCTCTGTATTTTCCTCATGGTATTCTTCACTTTTTTCTCCCGGTTGAAAAGGTTGCCCGTTGACTAGAACCGATTCAATATTTACCTCTCTAATTAGAAAAGCATGAAGAACTTTAATATGTTGTTTGGATAATACTGTTTTTTTGGTGATGATCGGTCTATTTGTTAAGGAGGTGACATCTGTCGATAATATACAGCCTTCTTGCAATTGATTAATTTGAACCTTCATATATAATCTCCTCTCCAAGTAAATCAACATGGATGGTTATGATGAAAAACGTTTAGTTGGCATTGAATGGGACAGAAAGGTTAGGTATTATATCTATTTTACTAAAAAAAAAGGAACACTACGACGTGTTCCTTAAAATTTTTTATTCTTCTTCTTCGGATTGGCTAATTTCAGCCACTACTTCTTCATTCTCTTCATGTTCTTCATGTTCTTCTTCTATTTCTTCTTTTTCGACTATAGCTACTGTGGAAACATTTTCCTCGTCACCAAGTCTTATTAATCTTACACCTTGTGCATATCGACCGAATTGTGAAATCCCACCGGTAGCCATACGGATAAGAACACCGCTGGCCGTTATAACCATAATATCTTCATCACCCGATACGGTTTTTATTGCCATAACTGGGCCCGTTTTATCGGTAATGGTTGTCGTGCGTAATCCTTTTCCACCACGGCTTTGAACTCGATATTCACTCTTTGGTGTTCGTTTACCATATCCATTTCGAGTGACGACAAGAACATCAAAGCCTTCATTAAGGATTTCCATTCCTACTACTTCATCATCTTCATCCAGACTAATACCTTTCACCCCTGTTGCCGTTCTACCCATTGATCGTACGTCTGTTTCAGGGAAATGGATAAGCATACCATTCTTTGTTCCAATGATAATATCCTTTGAACCATCTGTTAGCTTTACAGAGATCAATTCATCTCCGTCTCGTAAATTTACAGCAATCAATCCACTTGTACGAATATTTCCAAAGGAAGAGAGTGGAGAACGTTTTGAGATTCCTTGTTTTGTTGTAAAGAATAAGAAGTTATCATCACTAAATTCCTGAACTGGAATCATCGCATTAATCCATTCACCTTTATCAATTTCTAGGAGGTTAATGATTGGAATGCCTTTTGCAGTTCGACTGAATTCAGGTATTTCATATCCTTTCGCCCTGTATACTTTCCCTTTATTCGTAAAGAATAAAATTGTATTATGGGTGGACGTTGTTAGTAGATGTTCAACGAAATCATTTTCATTGGTACCCATCCCTTGAATACCTCGTCCTCCTCGTTTTTGCGAGCGATAAGTTGAGGCTGGGAGACGTTTAATATACCCATTGTGTGTAAGGGATATTACGATGTTCTCTTCTGGGATTAGGTCCTCATCCTCTATCATCTCTACTCCGCCAGCAACAATTTCAGTACGTCTTGTATCGTTGAATCGTTCTTTAATCTCTTGTAGTTCTTCCCGGATAATATCCAACACTTTTTCTTCATCTGCAAGAATTGCCTTCAATTCTGCTATTAAGGCAACTAAACCTTTATATTCTTCTTCAATCTTTTCTCTTTCTAATCCTGTTAAGCGTTGTAAGCGCATATCTAAAATCGCTTGTGCTTGCTTTTCAGATAGTGAAAATTGTTCCATTAACCCCGTTCTTGCAATATCAGTGGTTTGTGAATTACGAATCAATGTAATTACTTCATCAAGATGATCTAAAGCAATTCGCAATCCTTCAAGTATATGTGCTCTTGCTTCTGCTTTTTCGAGCTCAAATTGTGTTCTTCTTCGGATTACAACTTTTTGATGATTTAAGTAATGGTACAGTACTTCTTTTAAGTTTAGTACTTTCGGTTGTCCATCTACTAATGCTAGCATGTTAATACCAAAGCTAGTTTGAAGTGCCGTTTGCTTATATAAATTATTTAAAATGACATTTGCATTGGCATCACGGCGAATCTCCATAACAATTCGCATACCATTTCGATCTGATTCATCACGTAAGTCAGTAATACCATCTATCTTTTTATCCCGAACAAGCTCGGCAATTTTCTCGATAAGCTTTGCCTTGTTTACTTGATAAGGGATTTCATGAACGATAATTGTTTCTTTTCCATTTGATTTTTCTTCGATTTCTACCTTAGCTCGGATAATAACAGAACCTCTTCCAGTCTCATAAGCCTTTCTAATCCCGCTTCTTCCGAGAATTTGTCCAGCTGTAGGGAAATCTGGTCCTTGAACCGTTTCCATTAACTCAGCGATGGTTATTTCAGGATTTTTACTTACAGCTAACACACCATCAATAACCTCTCCAAGTTGATGAGGCGGAATATTCGTCGCCATTCCAACCGCAATACCTGTCGCGCCATTTACAAGTAAGTTAGGAAATCGTGCAGGTAAAACAACCGGTTCTCTTTCTGAACCATCATAGTTGTCTTTATAATCAATCGTATTTTTATTAATATCACGAACTAGTTCCATTGATATTTTGGACATACGTGCTTCTGTATAACGCATGGCTGCTGCAGAATCACCGTCTACAGATCCAAAGTTTCCATGTCCATCTACTAGCATATAACGGAAATTAAAATCTTGAGCCATACGTACCATCGTTTCATAAACAGCAGAATCCCCATGCGGGTGATACTTACCGATAACTTCTCCAACAATACGCGCTGATTTTTTATAGGCTTTTTCAGCTGTCATGCCTAGATCATTCATCGCATATAAAATACGACGATGAACAGGTTTTAGCCCATCCCGAACATCGGGAAGGGCACGAGAAACAATTACACTCATTGCGTAATCTAAAAATGATGTACGCATTTCATGACTAATATTTATCTCTTTAACTTGTGGTTTACGGTTTTCTGACATAAGAGCCTCCTTAAGGAGTTCAATAAATTTTTTTCAATAATTAAATATCTAAATTCTTCACATATTGTGCATTTTCTTCAATGAAATGACGTCTTGGATCTACTTTGTCACCCATCAGCATTTCAAATGTTTCATCCGCTTCAATTGCATCTTGTAAAGTGACTTGAAGAAGCGTTCTTGTTTCTGGATCCATTGTTGTTTCCCATAATTGTGTTGGATTCATCTCTCCTAGACCTTTATAGCGCTGTATGCCCGGTTTTGGTTGAGCCGGCATTTCTGCTAGATACCTTTCAAGCTCTTTATCATTGTACGCATATTCAACTCGTTTACCTTGTTGGATTTTATACAATGGTGGTTGAGCAATATAAATAAATCCGTGCTCAATAATTTGACGCATATAACGGTAAAAGAACGTTAATAGCAATGTTCGAATATGAGCACCATCTACGTCCGCGTCAGTCATAATGACAACTTTATGATAACGTGCTTTTGAAATATCAAAATCTTCACCAACACCTGTACCAAATGCTGTAATCATCGCTCTAACTTCGTTATTTGATAATATTTTATCGAGACGTGCTTTCTCTACATTGATAATTTTACCACGAAGAGGCAGGATAGCCTGGAAATGACGGTCGCGACCTTGCTTTGCAGATCCACCCGCTGAATCACCCTCTACAATATAAAGTTCACTGATTGACGGATCTTTAGAAGAACAGTCTGCTAGCTTACCTGGTAGACTAGAGACCTCTAAAGCACTTTTTCTTCTCGTCAATTCTCTTGCTTTTTTTGCTGCCATACGAGCACGTGCAGCCATTAGGCCTTTATCAACAATCTTTCTAGCAACAGAAGGGTTTTCTAGCATGAATTTTTCAAAAGTTTCACCAAATGTTGCTTCCGTAACCGTTCTCGCTTCACTATTTCCTAATTTTGTTTTTGTTTGTCCTTCAAACTGAGGATCTGGATGTTTAATAGAGATGATGGCGGTTAACCCTTCACGAACATCTTCCCCTGACAAATTACTTTCTGAATCTTTTAAAAGATTGTTCTTTTTTGCATAGTCATTGATGACACGTGTAAGAGATGTTTTAAATCCAACTTCGTGCATTCCACCTTCATAGGTGTGAATATTATTAGCAAAAGAGTAAATATTACTTGTGAAGCTTTCGTTATATTGAAGGGCTATTTCAACAGAAATATTGTCCTTTTCACCTTCAACAAACACAATCTCTTCATGTACAGGTTCTTTTGTGCGATTTAGATGTTCAACGTAAGCTTTAATACCGCCCTCGTAATAGTACTCATTTGAGCGTTCTTTTTCTTCACGTTTATCTTCAATCGTAATCTTTAAGCCACGATTTAAGAAGGCAAGTTCACGGATACGATTTGCTAGTGTATCGTAATCATAATCTAATGTTTCAGTGAAAATCTCCCCATCAGGTTGAAAGTGTACGATCGTACCTGTTACATCCGTTTCACCGATAACCTTTAAATCCTCAGCTGGAACCCCTCTATGGAACTCTTGATAATGTACCTTTCCATCACGATGCACGGTTACATCTAACTGAGTTGAAAGAGCGTTAACAACAGAAGCACCTACACCATGTAGTCCACCTGAAACTTTATATCCGCCTCCACCAAACTTACCGCCTGCATGCAGGACGGTCATGATAACCTCAACAGCTGGTCTTCCCATCTTTTCATGGATACCAACTGGAATACCACGTCCGTTATCTTTAACCGTTATACTATTGTCTTTCTCAATTTGCACATTGATTTCTGTACAATATCCAGCTAAAGCTTCATCGATACTATTATCTACAATTTCCCACACTAAGTGGTGGAGACCTTTTGCACTCGTAGTCCCGATATACATTCCTGGGCGTTTTCTTACAGCCTCTAATCCTTCTAATACCTGAATTTGATTTTCATCATAAGCTTGTTGTTCCATTTCTTTTTGTTCCATCGCCACTTAATTCACCTGCACTTTGCCTTTACTTGTCTAAAGTCTATATTTCACTATTTCAAATATCTTGGATTAATGGTCCTGCATCAAACATTTGTGTTGCTCTTCTTTTTAGCGTAACAGACGCCAAAGGGGAAAAATAGATTTGATGTAACGTAACAATAACTGTTTTCATAGAGTTATTAGAAATCTCAACAATTTCCTTCGTTTTCCTTTGACTTTCTATAAATTCCTGTACAATTATTGAGGAATGATAAAGTTGTCCATCTAAAATCGTAATGATTTCATCTAATGGAACCACAACATTCTCACCTAAGTGTATATACAACAAACCACCTCATTTCAGCTTCTCTATACTACCTGATGTTACCGAGAATTGCGCAGCTTGTCTTAACGTATCATGATCAATTCCTTCTACACTTGTAGTTGTTACAAATGTTTGAACCTTACCTTGAATCGTGTTTAATAAATGTGATT
The DNA here is from genome assembly GCF_042680805.1 of Bacillus salitolerans. Lineage (NCBI taxonomy): Bacteria > Bacillati > Bacillota > Bacilli > Caryophanales > Bacillaceae > Bacillus > Bacillus salitolerans. The sequence goes on from NZ_JBHUEM010000001.1 coordinate 6,522, forward strand.
GCCTATAATCGTCTAGCTCAGATAAGACATCGTCTAACAATAGTATCGGGTACTCACCAATTTCTGAATAGATTAGTTCTATTTCAGCTAGCTTTAAAGATAATGCCGTAGTCCGTTGTTGTCCTTGTGAGCCGAAAGTTTGAACATCTCTTCCATTCACAAAAAACTCAAGGTCATCTCGATGTGGCCCCGCTAAGGTCATACCTCTTTCTATTTCTCTATCTCTTATTTTACCAAATTTTTGTTCGTATACATCTATCATTTTCGACAAATCTAGCTTTTCTGATACATCTATAGAGGCTTTATACTTGATTTCTAATTTTTCTAAGCCTCTACTAATTCCATGATGGATGGGATCAGCCCATTTTTGCAATAATTGTAGAAATTCAAAACGCTTTCTTACAATTTTTGCGGCAACCTCTGATAACTGGGTGGAAAGCACATCTAACATGGTCATATCTTTAACTCGTTGTCTTTGTAATTGCTTTAGATAGTGATTACGCTGTTGAAGAATTTTTTGATACATGCTTAAGTCATGCATGTATACTGGAGAAACTTGTCCGATTTCCATATCTAAAAATCTTCTTCTTACTTGGGGACTTCCCTTCACAATATTTAAATCCTCTGGAGCAAACATAACTATATTCATGGCACCCACATATTGACTCAGTTTTTGCTGTTCAATATGATTTAACTTTGCTTTTTTCCCCTTTGTAGAAATAATTAGCTGCAGGGAAAAAGGACCTTTTTTCTTTTGAACTCTTCCTTCTATTTTAGCATACTCCTCATCCCAGCATATAAGATCTTTATCATTTGATGTACGATGCGATTTCGCCATTGCTAGAACATAGATGGATTCCATTAAGTTCGTTTTTCCCTGAGCATTTTCTCCGAGAATCACGTTTACTTTATTTTCGAAAGTAAGATCAATTTTTTTATAATTTCGATAGTTAGTTATTGACAGTTTTTCAATATACATGGGAATTCCCCTAATTGGTTTCTTGGCTCTTTGAAAAGTAGAGATACTTTCCTTAAAGCAGATTGACTATAGTAAAGACTTAATTTCCACACATAAAAAGCAAAACGAAGTAATCATCGCGCTCTACTGACCTGGTGTGAATTAATTGATTTTTTTTGTTGAAAACTTACTTTTCTTGAGTTTCAATCGTATACGTTCCTTTTCCCTCAATTTCAATAAGGTCACCGTTCCGTAGTTTTTTCCCACGGCGATTTTCTTCTTCACCATTAACTGTAATATGATGTTCTTCTAAAAACCACTTTGCCATACCACCACTATCAATGACATCTGCAAGTTTTAGAAATTGTCCGAGAGTAATGTATTCTGTGTGGATGGTTACTTTCTTTGACATGTAATCTCCTGCTTTCATTCGTTTATTCATTTATATTAATTGTACTAAATAAAGAAATAGAACAAAAGGCTCATTGCGCCCCGCTTAGCCTCAGGCAGAGCAAATGTTCTGTCATAAAAAGTGGGTGGTTTCCCTTTTATTCATGACAGGTTATTTGACCTCGAGTGGCTGAGTGCTGGAGCTGGATTCCAAGTCACTAGCCCAATCTCTTGCTAAAAACTTTTATACTTTCTTAATAAGTAAGAAAAGAAAGCCATTAGGAAGCTCTCTTTGTTCTTCTTAATCGCTTTCTTTCTCTCTTAATTAATATGTCCGAACAGGTAAAATTAGTTGTAAAGTTTTTTCATCATCTACAGGTTGGATGAAAAATGGTCTCATGGCACCAGTAAAACTAATTCTTACATCTGGACCATCTATAGCTTTTAACGCATCCATCATATATTTCGCACTAAATGATATTTTTAATTCTTCTCCCTCTATCAATTCACTCTGAATTTCCTCCGTAACTTTCCCAATTTCAGGTGAGTCAGAGGATATTTCTACGATTCCTTGTTCAATCGTACTGAACTTAACTACATTATTACGACCTTCTCTTGCTAATAGGGAAGCTCGATCAATGGCATGGAGAAGTTCTTTACTGTTGAGTAAAATGTCTGTTTTGCTTTCAGACGGTATGAGTCTTGATGTATCTGGGTAATTTCCATCCAATAAGCGAGAAAAGAACAATATATTTTTCATTTTAAATAAAATTTGTTGCTCAGTCATCACAATCTCAACACTATCAGTTGTATCATCAAGAATTTTGCTTAGTTCATTAAGGCTTTTCCCTGGAATAACTACGTTTGCTTCTGGGATTGAGCTTGAAGCTGCAATAAGTGCCTTTCTAGAAGCTAAACGATGGCTATCTGTTGCAATACAATGTAATTCACTATTCTCAATTTTCCAGTTCACACCTGTTAAAATTGGACGAGTTTCAGATGTTGAAACGGCAAAAACAGTTTGTCTAATAAGATTTTTTAAAAGATCAGCTGGAAGAGAGAATACGTTTTCTTCAGCAACTTGAGGAAGCTGTGGATATTCCTCTGCATCAAGTCCATTTAAATTAAATTCAGCCTTACCAGATCGAATGACAACTTGAAGTTGATTTTGAATATCTATTTCAACGATGTCTTGGGGTAACTTCTTAACAATTTCACTGAAATAACGTGCTTGAAGAACAATACTTCCTTTTCGTTCGATTTCTACTATTTCATCCCCAGCTTCTTCTACGGGTATAAAAGATTCAATTGAAATATCAGAATCACTTCCTGTTAAAGTAACACCTTCATCAGTAGCAACAATTTTAATCCCTGTAAGTATAGGAATTGTTGTTCTTGATGAAACTGCCTTCATTACATCCTGAACAGCTTGGACTAGATAATCTTTTTGGATCGAAAATTTCATGTTTTTTCCCCTTTTCGTCATAAATAGATTTCCTACTCATATATTAATATTTTATTTAAAAGAATAGAAGTAATAGTAATAGGGCCTGTGGATTTGTGGATAACCTGAAATTATGAAAGGAAACACAGCCTATCCACATGTGGACAGACTGTGTGTAAGTATGTTCAAGTTATTCACATTATTAAGATATGAATCTTTAATTCTTTAAAAGTCCTTGGATATCTTTTATTTGCTTTTGAAGCGTATCATCGGTTTGGAGAAGCTTTGAGATTTTTTCATGAGCATGAATAACAGTCGTATGGTCTCTACCTCCAAATTCCTCTCCGATCTTTGGTAATGAGAAATCTGTAAGTTCCCTTGATAAATACATGGCTACCTGCCTAGGAAAAGCAACAGATTTTGTTCGCTTTTTCGCTTTAAAGTCATCCAATTTAATGCTGTATTGCTGCCCGACAATTCGCTGAATATCTTGGATGGTAATAACCTTAGGCTTCGAACTTGGAATGATATCCTTCAGGGCCTCCGCTGCCAGATCAGCATTAATATCTTTATTAATGAGAGAAGAGTAGGCAACCACACGGATCAGTGCGCCCTCAAGCTCACGGATATTTGAGTCAATTTGATTGGCGATATATAGCATGACTTCATTTGGAATATCCAAGCCCTCAGCTTTTGCCTTCTTTCGCAAAATGGCAATACGTGTTTCTAAATCAGGTGGAGTAATATCAGTTATCAATCCCCATTCAAACCTAGAACGAAGACGATCCTCTAAGGTTGGAATTTCTTTTGGTGGTCGATCACTCGATATAACAATTTGCTTGCTTTCTTCATGTAACGTATTGAAAGTATGGAAAAATTCCTCTTGTGTTTGTTCTTTTCCCGCTAAAAATTGAATATCGTCTATAAGTAGGACATCAACATTCCGATATTTATTCCTAAAATCAACCGCTTTATTATCACGAATTGAATTAATAAATTCATTCGTAAACTTTTCAGAGGATAAATAAACGACTTTTGCAGACGGATTGTGATCAATCACATAATGACCAATGGCATGCATTAAGTGGGTTTTTCCTAGTCCTACACCTCCATATATAAATAAAGGATTGTAGGCTTTAGCTGGTGCTTCAGCAACAGCTAATGAGGCTGCATGAGCAAATCGGTTACCAGATCCAATAACAAATGTATCAAATGTGTATTTTGGATTTAGCATGCTTTGAGGCAATTCAAGTGGTTCATCATCAACTTTTGAAACACGCTTTTTCGGCAGTTCTACATCAAAGTCTTCTTCTAACTGATTTTGAGGAATAATAAATTTAATTTCTAGCTCTGCTCCTGTAATGTCATAAATCGTATCACCAATAATAGAAGAGTATCTGGATTCTAACCAATCTCTTGCAAACTCATTTGGAGCAGTAATGATCAGGGTATTGCTTTGAAGAGCATGTGCTTTTGTTGATTTTAACCATGTTTCAAAACTAGGCTTGCTTAATTTTTTTTCTATCTCTTTTAAGGCTTTATTCCATAAATCTGAGATATTCTCCAATCTGTTTCCCCCCCTTGCTCCGAGATATGTACAAGTTTTGTACAACCGTTTGTATATAAAAGAATAAACATACATTTCCACAAATAATGTTAATAAATATAATATAGTAGAAAAATGGTTTTTCGACAGTATTCACGGTTTGTGGACAACTTTTTTCACAGGTACTGAACAAAGTATCCACAAGCTATCCACAATCTGTGGATAAAGTAAAACGTGAAATAAATTATTCAGAGTGAAAACACAATAATAATAACAAATAAAAAGTATATATGCAATGGTTTTTAATAAGTTATCCACAAGTACAACAACTTGTGGATTTATTTTTTCCACAACACAAGATACTGTGTAAAAGTTGTCGATAAATGATGAAAAAGGTAAAATTTGATTAGAAAACTATCCACAAGCTGGAATTATCGAGGTCTTTTACATCTTATAGGGAAATTTTAGGTTTTTTCAATTCGAGTTGACATTTTAAGGGGTCGTTCTCTATAATTATTAAGACTGTCTTTTTGATATTTAAACAAAAGGATTTCAAACAAATGGACACACATAGAAATGTTGTTCATAAGAGCAATTCCTTGATTGCTTTCAAAATAAGGCTGTAACAATTGATCGATGGTCTTTTTCATAGAGGGAATTGCCTTACCTAGTATCGAAATGTAACCTTGATTATATCGGGTTGCACGGTTTAAAGATTTTTCCCAGGAGGTGTCATAAATAATGAAACGTACGTATCAACCAAATAAGCGTAAGCGTAGTAAAGTTCATGGATTCCGTAGCCGTATGAGTTCTGCTAATGGTAGAAAAGTTCTTGCTCGTCGTCGTCTAAGAGGAAGAAAAGTATTATCAGCTTAAGACCACTGTCTGAACAGTGGTCTTTTTTCGGCTAATGAAATATTTTTTTATAGAAAGATGTACCCTTATTTTTATGAAATCAATTGCTGGCCACTTATTTGTCGGTATCTATCTGTTCTACTGATAAATCAACGATTATTTATCAGTAGAACGAGTATAAAAAAGGTTATTTTGAGGTACGATGGGCAAAAGTAGAGTATAAACACAACCGCCTTAAATGGAGTGTTTCAGATGAAGAAAGAATATCGGATAAAAAAAAATGATGAATTTCAAAATGTGTTTCAAAAAGGGACTTCGTTTGCAAATCGGCAATTTGTTGTTTATTCGTTAGAAAAGCCTGGACAAGTGCATTTTCGTATCGGATTATCTGTAGGGAAAAAGATAGGAAATGCAGTAACAAGAAACAGAGTAAAACGTTTAATACGACAAATAATATTCGAATTGCAGGAGCGCCTTCCTCAAACGAAAGACTTCATAATCATAGCTAGAAAACCGACAGCTGAGATGGAATATCACGAAATAAAGTCTTCATTGGAGCATGTTTTGAAGGTCGGGAAAGTACTAAAGTCTCCTAAAGTGATGAAAAAAAATTAGAAATTCGACAATATTTTATGATCTTGCTGATTTTGTCATGTTTTTCATTCGAGAGATAAAAGAAATTTTAATAGAAAAGTGATACAATATGTGTTGGTATTGTATTTTAAAATACATAGAGTAGAGAAATTGTTTATTTTTATAAAAATAAGCGATTTTGCAGATTAAAGGAGGATAAGGCAATAGTGAAAAAGCGGTTATTATTACTCATAGCCTTACTAGGTATCATGACTTTGCTAACGGGGTGTATGGAAGTTGACCAGCCTATTACTTCTGAAAGTGAAGGAATATGGAATCAATATTTTGTATATCCGTTATCATGGCTTATTATTTATTTTGCTGAATTAATGGGAGAAAGCTATGGATTATCTATTGTTATTGTAACTCTATTAATTCGCTTTGTATTACTACCATTAATGATTAAACAAACAAAGAGTTCAAAAGCAATGCAAGCACTTCAACCTGAAATGCAGAAGTTACGTGAGAAATATAGTTCAAAAGATCAAAAAACACAACAACAGCTTCAAAAAGAAACAATGGAATTATTCCAAAAGCACGGTGTAAATCCATTAGCTGGATGTTTTCCAATCCTTATTCAAATGCCTATTTTAATTGGTTTTTATCATGCAATTATGAGAACTACTGAAATTTCGACGCATTCTTTCTTATGGTTTGATTTAGGTGAAAAGGATCCTTACTATATCTTACCGATAGTTGCAGGTATCACAACGTTCATTCAACAAAAAATTATGATGGCAAGTGGAGCAGCGATGCAAAATCCACAAATGGCGATGATGCTATGGCTAATGCCAATCATGATTGTTATCTTTGCAATTAACTTTCCAGCAGCTTTATCTTTATATTGGGTAGTTGGAAACATCTTTATGATTGTACAAACTCTTGTCATCAAAGGCCCAGATATTAAGGATACTGCAGGTAACACAGGAGGAGCAAAAAAGTGAGAGAAGTAACTGCTACAGGTCAAAGTGTTAATGACGCAGTAGAATCAGCTCTAACTCAGTTACATGCAACAAGAGATCAAGTTGAAATTGAAATTCTAGATGAAGGTAAAAAAGGTCTGTTTGGACTATTCGGGAACCGTTCTTCAGTCGTTAAAGTAAGCTTAGTGGACAATCCTATTGAAGAAACGAGAAATTTTCTTCTAAATGTTGCAACTAAAATGGGGATTGTTATTGAGATTACCGTAACAGAACGGGACCGGGAAGTAGAATATCAGCTTTCAGGAAAAGACATTGCTTTATTAATAGGTAAACGAGGACAAACTTTAAACTCACTTCAATACCTGGCTCAATTAGTGTTTAATCGCCATACGAAGCAATTTAGAACCATTATTGTAGATGCTGAAAACTACAGATCTAGAAGGAAAGATACATTAGAGCAGCTAGCCATTAAGCTTGCAGATAAAGCGATTAAAACAAGAAAAGATGTAGCGCTAGAGCCAATGCCATCATATGAAAGGAAGATCATTCATACGGTATTGGTTAAAAATCGAAATGTAAAGACATTTTCAGCAGGAGAAGAACCATTTAGACATCTAGTTATTTCACCCTTAAAAAAAGAACAAGTAGCTAACGCTAGAGTTTAATGAAATTTGAAAAGAGTAGCTTAGGCTGCTCTTTTTTTTATAATTTAAGAAAGTATAGTTCTGGTATTTAGTTTATATAATGTTACGGCTAAATCCAGCTCCAGCACCCAGCCAAGATGAAATGACGACGATCTTTGCCAATTCATCCTACTCGAGGGAACAAGAAAAATCACTTTTTCCTTGGTCAAATAACCTATCTTGAAAAAAGGAAAACCACCCTTTATTTCATGATAGGTTATTTGCTCTGTCTTAGGCTAAACGGGGCGCCCTGAGCCTTTTTCTTGCCTCTGTTCATAAAGGGGATCTTCCTTCCAAAAACCCTGGCTTTCCCTTCGGAAATTGGGACTAGAGAGGGGATATTTAGCATTAGGGTGCAGCAGGGTATCAATAGAAAAAATTCACATACTTATTTTAGACGTACGTAGTTCATTATGATATAAAAGGTACTTTAAGTTTTCCGATATGTTGAATTAGGATTTTTTTATGATGATATCAAAAAATATTTAAAGTTGATGTGTTGGCATTTAGGTTGTGGATAAGTTAAAATAGAGCTACCAATACGTTCGGGAAAGTTATCCACTGTGGATAAGATTTATTGCAGTTCATTTTGGAAATAATAATCAACAATATTGAAAACGAGGGACTTTTTACTAGTATTTTGATATGATAATCTAATATTTTCCTTTTGGAAGAGGAAGTAAGCAATAAGAGGAAATGAGGTAATACCATGGATTTTGATACAATTGCTGCCATATCGACTCCGATGGGAGAAGGAGCAATCGCCATTGTGAGGGTAAGTGGACCAGAGAGCATTGGGATTGCTTCAAAGATTTTCAAGGGGAAGCCTTTACACGAAGTACCTTCCCATACTATTCACTATGGTCATATTATGGAGCCGGACACGAAGCAAGTAGTAGAGGAGGTCATGGTATCCGTATTAAAAGGACCTAAAACATTTACACGGGAAGATATTGTTGAAATTAATTGTCATGGTGGACTTGTATCTGTCAATAAAGTATTACAGCTGGTGCTTGAGAGTGGAGCTAGACTTGCAGAACCAGGCGAGTTTACAAAACGTGCCTTTCTTAATGGAAGAATTGACCTTTCCCAAGCCGAGGCTGTTATGGATTTAATTCGTGCAAAAACAGATCGAGCTATGAATGTAGCTATTCACCAAATGGAAGGCAGGCTTTCGACGTTAATAAAGCGCTTAAGACAAGAATTACTAGAAACACTTGCACATATTGAGGTTAATATTGATTATCCGGAATATGATGATGTGGAAGAAATGACACATTCTGTCTTAATCCAAAAAGCAACAAAGGTACAAGAAGAGATCAAACGCTTACTAGTTACATCACAGCAAGGGAAAATATTAAGAGAAGGCTTGTCGACTGTGATTATTGGAAGGCCAAATGTCGGAAAATCATCTCTTCTTAATAGCCTAGTTCAAGAGAATAAAGCAATCGTTACCGATATACCTGGGACGACCCGAGATGTGATTGAAGAATATGTAAATGTAAGGGGAGTACCGTTAAGACTGTTAGATACTGCTGGAATAAGGGAAACTGAGGATATTGTAGAAAGAATCGGGGTAGAAAGATCGAGAAAGGTGTTAAAGGAAGCGGATTTAATCCTTCTTGTTTTAAATTATAATGATGAGCTATCTGATGAGGATGAAAAACTTTTTCAAGCAGTAGAAGGAATGGATGTTATTGTAATCGTCAATAAGACTGACTTACCTTCAAAGATCAATATGAATCGTGTCAAAGAACTTGCCAAAAATCATCCACTTGTTACTACCTCTCTTTTAGAGGACGTAGGGGTAGACCAACTTGAGGAGGCAATTGCATCTTTATTCTTTGCTGGTTCTATTGAAGCACACGATATTACGTATGTATCCAATTCTCGTCACATTGCTTTATTGACTCAGGCTAATAAAGCAATAGGAGATTCTATTTCAGGAATACAGACTGGGATTCCAATTGATTTAGTTCAAATAGATTTAACGAGGGCCTGGGAATTACTAGGTGAGATCATCGGAGATGCCGTTCACGAAAGCTTAATTGATCAGCTATTTTCACAATTTTGCTTAGGAAAATAGGTATATTTTAGGAGGTTCATACATGCAGCAATATGACGCTGGTAGTTTTGATGTCATTGTCGTAGGTGCGGGTCATGCAGGCTGTGAGGCAGGATTAGCTTCAGCAAGAATGGGCGCAAAAACGTTAATGATTACCATTAATTTAGATATGGTTGCCTTTATGCCATGTAATCCATCGGTTGGAGGTCCAGCAAAGGGAATCGTTGTAAGAGAAATTGATGCACTTGGCGGGGAAATGGGTAGAAATATTGATAAAACCCATATACAAATGAGAATGTTGAATACCGGTAAAGGCCCTGCTGTACGAGCATTAAGAGCTCAGGCTGATAAATTTTCATATCAGCACGAAATGAAGAAAACAATCGAAAATCAAGAAAATTTAACTCTTTTACAAGGTATGGTAGAAGAATTAATCATTGAAGACGGTGTATGTAGAGGGGTCGTAACGAATACAGGGGCCAAATATCATTCAAAATCTGTTGTTATAACAACAGGAACATTTTTAAGAGGGAAAATTATCATTGGTGAGCTTCAATATTCTAGTGGGCCTAATAATCAACAACCGTCGGTCAAGTTATCTGAACATTTAGAGGCGCTTGGCTTTGATTTGGTTCGATTTAAAACAGGAACGCCACCAAGAGTGAATAGTCATTCTATCGATTATTCTAAAACAGAAATACAGCCTGGGGATGATGTACCACGGGCCTTCTCTTATGAAACGACTCAATTTATTACAGACCAAATCCCTTGTTGGCTAACGTATACTAGTCTTGAGACGCACCAATTAATTGATCAAAATCTACATCGTTCACCGATGTACTCTGGGATGATACAGGGAACAGGTCCAAGATATTGTCCTTCGATAGAAGATAAAGTTGTTCGTTTTAACGACAAGCCAAGACATCAAATTTTTCTAGAGCCTGAAGGGCGTAATACACAGGAAGTTTATGTTCAAGGTCTTTCTACAAGTTTGCCTGAGGATATTCAACGCAAAATGCTTTCTACGATTCCAGGTCTTGAAAATGTACAAATGATGAGAGCGGGTTACGCAATTGAATATGATGCCATTGTTCCTACACAGTTATGGCCGACACTAGAAACAAAAAAGGTTCCTTCGTTGTATACGGCTGGTCAAATAAACGGGACATCAGGATATGAAGAGGCAGCAGGTCAAGGATTAATGGCTGGAATTAATGCTGCTGCAAAAGCACTTGGAAACGAAGAAGTAATCTTAAGTCGCTCTGATGCTTATATTGGGGTACTAATTGATGATCTTGTGACGAAAGGGACAAATGAACCGTATCGGTTATTAACCTCTCGTGCTGAATATCGTCTTTTACTTCGTCATGATAATGCGGATTTACGCCTTACTGATATCGGATACAAACTAGGGTTGATATCAGAAGATCGTTACCAGCGCTTTACAACTAAAAAAGCAGAGATTGAAAAGGAAAAAGAACGCTTGCAGGTATATATCATAAAGCCACATGCTCAGGTTCAAGAGGTGATTAAGTCTGCTGGCGGAAGTGAATTAAAAGATGGAATTCGTGCTGCGGATTTATTAAAGCGTCCAGAAATGACGTATGAGCATATAAAATTATTAGCTCCAGCTGAAGAGGAAGTTAATGAGGTTGTAGCCGAACAAGTTGAAATTCAAATAAAGTATGAAGGATATATTGAAAAGTCTTTACAGCAAGTAGAACGTATGAAGAAAATGGATAATAAAAAAATACCAGAAGACATAGATTATGATGCCATTTCAAGTCTGGCAAATGAAGCTAGACAAAAGCTTAAGGAAGTTAGACCATTGTCAGTCGGTCAAGCATCTCGTGTATCCGGTGTAAACCCTGCTGATATTTCTATCTTACTCATTTATTTAGAGCAGGGGAAAATCGCAAGAGTATCCAATCAATAATGTAAGCAAGAAAGGATATGAACATGGATCAAAAACAATTTGTGACAAGTCTAGAGGAGAAAGGGATTTCTCTTTCTCCTAAACAGGTCGAACAGTTTGAACTTTATTTCAGGCTTCTCGTTGAATGGAATGAAAAAATGAACCTAACTGCAATTACGGACCGTGAAGAAGTGTACTTAAAGCATTTTTACGATTCAATTAGCGCAGCATTCTATGTTGATCTAACCAAGACTATCTCAATATGTGATGTTGGGGCAGGAGCGGGCTTTCCAAGTATACCTTTAAAGATTTGCTTCCCACAATTAAAGGTTTCCATTGTCGATTCTCTTCAGAAGAGAATCACGTTTCTAAATGAACTTGCCAAACAACTTCAATTAACAGAAGTAAAGTTTTATCATGACCGTGCAGAAACTTTTGGTCAAAACCCTGAATTTAGAGAAAAATTTGACTTAGTTACAGCTCGAGCAGTAGCAAGGCTATCCGTTCTAAGTGAATTGTGTATACCTTTAGTTAAGGTGAATGGGATGTTTGTGGCAATGAAAGGTGCTTCTGGACAAGAGGAGTTAATGCAAGGACAAGCAGCTGTAAAAGAATTGGGAGGAGAGTTAAGGGAAGAACATCATTTTCAATTACCTACTGAAGAAAGTGACCGATCAATATTTATCATAGAAAAAGTAAAAAAGACTCCAAAAAAATACCCTCGAAAGCCGGGTACACCTAATAAGATGCCGATTGAAGCTTAAACATTAATGATGATATAACTAGATAATTTTTCCATTATATGACAAGGCCACCATTTGAGTGGTATGATAGAATCGTCCTATAATGAAAATGTTTCACGTGGAACATTTTTAAAGAAGGAAAAGTAAGCGACAGCGACGAATATATTAAGGGGAGTTTCCATAAGGTGGTGTAGGATGATGAAAAGTCCTTTTTCAAGAATTTTCGGTCTTGGAGAAAAGGAAGAAACCGAAAGTATGGAGAAAATAGATCAAGATAAAATTAAACAAATACCATTATCAGATATTGTCCCCAATCGTTATCAGCCGAGGACAGTGTTTGACGATGACAAAATTGATGAATTAGCTCTAACAATACGGACACATGGGATTATTCAGCCTATCGTTGTTCGTGAATATGCCCAAGGTAAATATGAAATTATTGCTGGTGAAAGACGATATCGTGCTGTTACCAAGCTTGGATGGGATGCAATACCTGCTATAGTAAAGGACTTTAATGATGCTGAAACTGCATCTGTGGCCCTTATAGAAAATCTCCAACGAGAAGAACTAACTGTAATTGAAGAAGCCCTCGCTTATGCAAAACTACTAGAGTTACATGATTTAACTCAAGAAGCGTTAGCCCAGCGATTAGGTAAAGGGCAGTCAACTGTGGCTAATAAATTGCGATTATTGAAATTGCCAGAACCAGTACAAGAAGCATTATTACAAAAGCTAATAACAGAGAGACATGCAAGAGCACTTATACCTTTGAAGATTCCCGAAAAGCAAGTAAAGCTATTACAGGAAATTATTGAGCTACAGCTTAATGTAAAACAAACTGAGAATCGCGTAGTAAGAATGCTAGAGGAAAGTACGGCAAAGCCAAAACCAACTAGAAAAGCCTTTAGTAAAGATATGAGAATCGCGATGAATACAATCCGTCAGTCTTTAAATATGGTACAAGATAGTGGAGTGGCGTTAGATGCAAACGAAGAGGAATTTGATGACTATTATCAAATTACAATTAAAATACAAAAAAAATAGATTGATACCCTGTCTACGGATAGGGTATTTTATTATTTTTTTATAAAAAAATAAAAATAAAACTCCATTTTTTTCGATTCATGATAAAATAATAGAGTTACTAGAATAATTTTGGTAGAAATGAAGGTAGGTGACACCGTGGCAAGAATCATCTCGGTTGCAAATCAGAAGGGTGGAGTAGGAAAAACCACCACATCCGTTAATTTAGGCGCCTGTTTAGCTTATTTAGGAAAAAAAGTCCTCTTAGTTGACATTGATCCACAAGGAAATGCCACTAGTGGAGTTGGAATTGACAAAGCAGATGTAGATGCTTGTATTTATGATGTACTAGTAGAGGATGCTAGTGCAAGCAAAGTAGTAAAACCAACAGATGTTGAAAACTTATATATAATTCCGGCAACCATACAACTTGCTGGGGCAGAAATTGAATTAGTTCCTACCATTTCGAGAGAAGTAAGATTAAGGCGTGCATTGGAATCTGTTGAGAATATGTATGATTACATAATTATTGATTGTCCTCCTTCATTAGGTTTACTAACAATCAACGCCTTAACTGCTTCAAACTCGGTGTTAATCCCTGTACAATGTGAATATTATGCATTGGAGGGATTAAGCCAGCTGTTAAACACAGTTCGATTAGTTCAAAAGCATTTAAACACAGAACTAGCCATTGAAGGTGTTTTGTTAACTATGCTAGATGCAAGAACAAACCTTGGTATACAGGTCATTGATGAAGTGAAAAAGTACTTCCAAGATAAGGTATATCAATCTATTATTCCAAGAAATATTCGATTAAGTGAAGCACCAAGTCATGGAAAGCCAATCATTATCTATGATCCAAAATCCAGAGGAGCGGAAGTGTATCTAGACCTAGCAAAGGAAGTGATGGTAAATGGCTAAAGGACTCGGGAAAGGGATCAATGCTTTTTTTCCTAATGTTGATTTAAATAAGGAAGAAATGATTCAAGAAATCAAACTGAAAGATATACGTCCTAATCCATATCAACCAAGACGTCACTTTGAAGAGGAAGCGATTCAAGAACTAAAGGAATCCATCATACAACACGGGATTCTTCAGCCTATCATTGTTAGAAAAAGTATTAAAGGATATGAAATCGTTGTTGGTGAAAGAAGATATCGAGCAGCAAAAGAAGCTGGTCTAGAGGTAATTCCGGTTGTTGTTCGGGAATTATCTGAACAACAAATGATGGAGCTAGCGTTGTTAGAAAATTTACAACGTGAAGATTTAACCCCTATTGAGGAAGCTCAAGCTTATCAATCACTCTTGGAGCACTTAAATATCACTCAGGAACAATTGGCAAAAAGACTTGGAAAGAGTAGACCCCACATAGCGAATCACATTCGTTTACTTTCATTACCTGAATCAGTACGGATGTACATTTCAGAAGGTAAACTTTCCATGGGACATGGCCGGGCATTATTAGGGTTAAGAAATAAAGATAAGGTGAATACTATCGTTGAAAAGATTTTAAGGGAACAATTAAATGTTCGTCAATTGGAGCATTTAGTGAACCAATTAAACGATAATGTTTCACGTGAAACATTGAAGCCGAAAAAAGAAAAGGATATCTTTATTAAGGAAAGAGAAACGTTCTTAAGAGAAAAATTTGGAACTTCTGTTTCCATTAAACAGAATAAGAAAAAAGGAAAAATTGAAATTGAATTTTTCTCACAGGATGATTTAAACAGAATTCTTGAACTACTCAATGCTGTAGATGAGTAAATCTTAACCATATATTCTTCAATTAATCCGAATAAGTTACAAGCCACATCATTGTGGTTTATTTTTTTAGAGAATACAACAAAGTATTATGAAGAGTATTACATTCTTTACCTACTATTAAGGTCGAATCAATCAAAAGTTTCGAGGTAATAGGGTTTTAAGGGTTTTCAAGGAACCCAATCTTGTAAAGTACATCCGAAGGGGAAATACACATGGTGCTATTAGGTACGATCGTTAATGGAGTTTGTATTGTCATGGGGACAATAATTGGAAGTTTCTTAACGAGAATTCCTGAAAAAGTAAAAGAAACTGTCATGAAAGCAATAGGGTTATCGGTTTCTTTACTCGGGATTCAGATGGGCTTAAAAAGTGAACAATTCCTCATTGTCATTATTAGTCTTGTGGCTGGAGCAGTAATAGGGGAATATATAGACTTAGATGATAAATTAAATAGATTAGGAATGTGGATTGAACGTAAAATTGGGGCAAGAGCTAAGGGGAATATAGCGAAAGGGTTTGTGACAGCTACCCTAATCTTTGTAATAGGTGCAATGGCGATTATTGGTTCATTAGACAGTGGTTTAAGAGGAGATCATAAAGTCTTATATACGAAATCATTAATAGATGGCTTTACAAGCTTAATCTTAACAACGACATTAGGTGTAGGAGTTATTTTATCTGCCATCCCTGTTATTCTATATCAAGGCTCAATTGCTCTATTTGCCACACAAATTGAAAGATTCGTACCAACAGAATTAATGAATTCTTTTATTGTTGAAATGACATCTGCTGGGGGTCTCATGATTTTAGCTATTGGATTAAATATGCTAGACATTACAAAAATAAAGGTCGCAAATTTATTGCCAAGTATATTAATCGTTGCATTAATCGTTACGATTTTATATCAATTTTAATAAAAGACTCTTCTTCACAGTTTGAAGAAGAGTCTTTTATTCTAAGTAAAAAAAAGGTAGAATTTTCTGGTGATTAGTTTATACAATGTTACTCCTAAATTCAGCTCCAGACACAGCCACTCGAAGTCGAATAACCGTAAATAAGTATAAGGGGAAGAGCACCTTTTTCTCATTTACGGTTATTTGCTATACCTGAGGCTAAACGGGGCGCACTGAGCCTTTTGTTTTTGGTGGGAATCATACCAATAAAGTTTTATAAATTTCTAGAACTATGAAGCAAGATAACTAATTGTGGCAAAAAACTAAATCAATTTGTTGATTTATACTGGTCGAGGTTGAATTTTGCTGAGATTTGATTTCTTTTGTATAAAGTAGCAGCTTCTGCTAAACTTTCTGAGATTGTTTCAGCCATTTTCATGACTAAGTTCAATCGTGTGTTTTGTAAAACAAAGAATTCCATGAACCCACTCACATTTACAATCCCTGTAATATGCATGTCACCCACAGGAGGAAGTTCTTTTTGTACTCCAGCTCCAGGCTTTACAGGTCCACTTGCAACAGATACCATTCCAACACTTTTAAGTCTGCCTAAACAAGCATCTATTCCGATAATAAAAGGTTGAGGAAGTTTTTCTTGGATGATTTCAAGTTGCTCTTGTAAATTTACAGCATGAATGGGGTTTTCTAACGTTCCGAAAATATGAAAAGGTAAATTCTTTTTTTCTTCAAGTTTTGTTCCAATGAGTGGTCCTAGTGCGTCCCCAGTCGAACGATCTGTACCGATACAGACTATAGCAATGGATTGTTCGCTATGAGTGGGAAGGTGAGAGACGATCTGCTTTGAAATTTTGGAGGATGCTAAGTCTTCATCATAAGAAATACGTGAATCTCCACCTTTCTTTTCAAAAAAGTTTGTCCTAAGATTCATAGATTCCACTCCTTAGTAATAGTAGTAACAGTATACGGATATTTATTGAAATGTATACATAGGTTGTGCTGAAAAGGGGCGATTACGATGTGGAAGTCTGGTATAAAATGGATGCTTTTGATAATGGGAACAATGATCGGTGCAGGATACGCTTCTGGAAGAGAACTATGGCAATTTTTCGGCGAAGAAAGTGGACTTGCTATTCTTTTATTTACTATTATTTTTTCAATATGCTGCTTTGTTATTATGAAAATTAGTTATGAGGAAAAAACAGAACACTTTTATCCTGTCCTTGTGAAACTTATAGGTGGAAAACTTTCAAAAATATATGATGTCATTATTATTTTTTATTTATTTACTACAACCGTGGTTATGATAGCTGGTGGAGGGGCAACGATTGAAATGTTTCATATACCATTTTGGTTTGGGATTCTTGTATTCTCACTTCTTTTAATCTTGCTGTTTATATGGGATCTTAGAGGAATGCTTTCCATGAATGCAGTGCTTATTCCCTTGTTAATCATAGGATTAATAGGTACTCTATTTACATTTATTTTTAAACATGGCGGGGATTTTGGCTTCCATCATTTAAGTGAACAAGCAAACTGGCCATCAGCTTTTACTTTTACAGCTTTAAATGTCCTTCCATTGATAGCTGTGATAGCTGCAATTGGTAAAGAGGTGAAGCACAAAGGAGAAGTGTGGATAGCAAGTATAGGTAGCGGACTATTATTAGGCTCTATCTCATTTATTTATAATCAATCGTTAATTCAGGTTGCAAGTGAGATCATTCTGTATGAAATTCCATTGTTTGCAATTTTAAAAGATTACCCGTACAGTATGATTGTATTTATGTCTATCCTTTTGTGGGCTGCTATTTTCACAACAGCCGCTTCAGGGATGCTTGGTCTTACGTCAAGATTTCGTGAAAAATTGAAACTGCCAACTTGGATCGTCGTTTCGATGATAGTACTCTTAATGATTCCACTAACAAATTTCGGATTCTCTACTTTAGTTGCTATCCTCTATCCTTTATATGGATTAATTAATCTCTACTTACTTGTTGCAGTTCTGTTATACCCTATTGCAAACCGCTATAAATGGTAAGCAAAATTTAGTAAAATAAAAGGAAACGGAAAATTAGAAAGGACAACTAATGGAGATTTTAACGAATGCTTATGATGTGATGGTGGAATTTTTAACAAATAAAGAAGTGTGGATCAAGATTGGAGAAGGCTTACTAAAGATTATACTTATCCTAATCATCTCTACCATTTTGATTAGGATTGGGAAAGTTGCCATTCATAATATTTTTAAAGTACGAGCAAAGAGTCCGCTTGTTGTTACAGAAAGAAGAGAAGCGACCTTAACTAAATTATTGGTGAATATTTTAACCTATGTTATTTATTTTATCTCTTTTATCATGATATTAGAGGTGTTCACAATCAATGTGACGGCACTACTTGCTGGGGCAGGAGTGGCAGGATTAGCAATCGGCTTTGGTGCGCAAAATTTAGTGAGAGATGTGATTACTGGTTTCTTTATTATATTTGAGGATCAATTCTCAGTAGGGGATTATATTCGAACAGGAACTTTTGAAGGGACTGTCGAAGAAATAGGATTAAGAATTACAAAAATTAAAAGTATCACAGGTGAAATACACATTTTACCTAACGGAAGTATTACAGATGTGACGAATTTTTCAATTTCAAATAGCGTTGCAATTGTAGATGTTAGTATCGCTTATGAAGGTGATATTGACAGAGCTGAAGCTGTTATTCAAGATTTACTTCAGGAATTACCAGCAAAATATGAAGACATGGTAAAAACACCTGAACTACTTGGAGTGCAAACACTTGGTGCTTCAGATGTTGTTCTGCGAGTCACATCAGAAGTGAAACCGATGAGGCATTTCGCTATGGCAAGAGCTATACGAAAAGAATTGAAAATTCGTTTAGATCAGAGTGGAATAGAAATTCCATTCCCTCGAATGGTTATGTATAGTCGCCAGGAGGAAACAGCGCCTAAACCAAATGAAAGCAAACAGGAAGCTACTACAAATAAACAAGGATTAAAAGAAGGTTCATAAGGAGGTCCAAAAGGGATGGAAGAAAAAGAATTTGGGTTGCATGATATAGTAGAAATGAAGAAACAACATCCTTGTGGAACAAACCGCTGGAAGGTAATTCGCCTCGGAATGGATATCCGAATTAAATGTGAGGGTTGTGGCCATAGTGTCATGATTCCAAGACGAGAGTTTTCTAGAAAGATGAAGAAAGTGTTAGTCAAACACGAGGGAGCATGAGGAGAGATTAGAGAGTAGGAGAGATGAAGGTTGGAAAACGTATTTAAATCTGCCTGTCCATTGAATTGTTGGGACAGTTGTGGATTCGAAGTGACCGTTATTGATGGGAAAGTTACAAAAATTGATGGAGACCGTGATCACCCTATAACAAAAGGGAAAATTTGCGGGAGAGGAAGATTGTTAGAGGCACGCACAAATAGCCCTGAGCGCCTTATGACACCCTTAAAGAAAAGTAACGGGACATTCCAGCCCATATCCTGGAATCAAGCCCTTGATGAAATTGCTGAGATCATGAAGCAAGTGAAAAAGGAATATGGCTCATCAGCAGTCTTGCATAGTCATGATTATGCAAATAGCGGCTTGCTCATTAATTTAGATAAACGTTTTTTTAATTTGTATGGTGGCGTAACTGAGTTAACAGGAAGTATTTGCTGGGGAGCAGGAATAGAAGCTCAAAAATGGGACTTCGGTGATGCGTATAGCCATTCTCCAGACGATCTCATCCATAGTAAACACATTGTAGTATGGGGAAGAAATGTGGCTAGAACGAATATGCATCTCTTTGAGAGACTTCAAGAAGCAAAGAAACAGGGAGCGACCCTAATTGTCATTGACCCAATTCATAATGCTACAGCAAAAATTGCAAACAAATATGTTTCGGTTAAACCTGGAATGGATGCATTCTTAGCGTTAGGAATCATGAAAGAGATCATCAGGCTAGAACTAGAAGACCGGACATTTATCAACGAACATTCTGTTGGATTCAAGGATGTTGAAGAGCTGCTTTCAAACATAACGCTAGAAGAATTGTCCGTGATAACTGAAGTGGATCAAGCCGTATTTACTGATCTAGCGAAGGTATATGGTAATGGTCCAACCACAACATATCTTGGCCTTGGAATGCAGCGCTATGAAAATGGTGGTAATACAATTAGAACGATAGATGCGCTCGTAGCGATGAGCGGTAATGTTGGAATACGAGGTGGAGGAGCCAATTACGGAAATTTACAGGTTGGTCAAAGCTTTAATGTAGATTCTCTGTCTCTGCCTCATAAAAAAGCAGAGTTCCGTTCTTTTACAATGATGAAGCAAGCAGAAGAGATCCTTGCTGCGAATGAACCGCCTATTAAAATGGCTTTTATTACGTGTGGAAATCCGTTAACACAAGTACCTGATACCAATCTTGTTAAAAAGGCATTTCAATCCATCGATACCGTCGTTGTCATTGATCAGTTTATGACAGATACGGCTGAAATGGCCGATTATGTATTGCCAAGTACGACCTCTTTTGAGGAGGAAGATGTTTACTACTCATCTATGTATCATCATTACGTCAACTATGGCGGAAAATTAGTGGATTCACCAGGCGAAGCAAAGTCGGATTTGTGGATTTGGACCGAGCTTGCCAAACGATTAGGTTTTGGCGAATATTTTGCATATACACGTGAACAATTTATAGAAATGGGATTATCCAATCTCACAGAACATCAAATTACAATGCAAACACTGAAAGAAGAACATCACATTCCCTTACCCGTACAAGAAGTTCCATGGAATAACAAAAAATTTAAGACGGCAAGTGGTAAATATGAATTTACTTCGTCTTTAGCTAAACAAAAGGGGTATGAAGGAAAAATAACGTTATCCTATCCAAAAGAGTCAAAATATACAAATGAAAAACTTGTAGAAATGTACCCATATTCTCTTCTATCCTTACATCCTTTAAGATCGAATCATTCTCAGCATTATCCTTTAATAGAAGGATTACAAACGAATAAGGTAGAAATATCAGTAGATATTGCAGAGGAAAAGGGAATAAAAGAAAACGATAAGGTCCGGGTATATAATGATCGCGGGGAAGTAATAGGCTTCGTGAAATTGTTGAGAAAGGCACATCCTAGAACCATTAATATTGATGAAGGAAATTGGAATAAGTTTGGTGGTAGTGTGAATCATCTTACTTCCAATGGAGAATCAGATAATGGATTAGGTAGTGTAGTATATGACTGCCTTGTTAATATAGAGAAATGCATGTGATGATAATGGTACTCATACGGGTACCATTATTTTTAATGATCAAGAAAGGATAAAAGTTTTCAGCAAGAGAATGGGCTAGTGATTTTTCTTTTTCCCTCGAGTAGGATGAAATGGCAAAAATCGTCGCCATTTCATCTTGGCTAGGTGCTGGAACTGGATTCCAAGGTGGTCAAATGATCTGTCATGAATAAAAAGGAAAAACCACCCTTTTTTCATGACAGATCATTTGCTCAGCCTTAGAATAAACGGGGCACCCTGAGCCTTTTGGTCATGAGTTGTGAACAAAATCAATGGGAAATTCATATTAGGTTCATAAAGGAATCTCCTATTTGTATAAAAGGAAAATTTTCGATATATATTGATGACGATGGTGCTTGTCTTTTTAACTTGTAGTATCTATAATTGGGAAAGGTTAAAGTGTTTGGATAAGAGGAGTGAATAAAAATGGCATTAACAGCTGGAATCGTTGGTCTTCCGAATGTAGGTAAGTCAACATTATTTAATGCAATTACACAGGCCGGAGCAGAATCAGCAAATTACCCATTCTGTACCATTGATCCGAATGTGGGAATTGTAGATGTTCCTGATCACCGTTTGAATAAATTAACAGAGCTTGTAAAGCCAAAGAAGACAGTTCCAACTCATTTCGAATTTACCGATATCGCTGGGATTGTAAAAGGTGCAAGTAAAGGTGAAGGACTAGGGAATAAGTTTTTATCCCATATCCGCCAAGTAGATGCTATTTGCCAAGTAGTTCGTTGCTTTGCAGATGAAAATATTACTCACGTAGCGGGGAAAGTCGACCCAATTGCTGATATAGAAACCATTAACCTAGAATTAATACTAGCTGATTTAGAATCAGTTGAAAAACGTATTGATCGAGTTGGAAAAATGGCGAAACAAAAAGATAAAGAAGCTACATTTGAGCACGAAATTCTGGTAAAACTAAGGGAAGCTTTTGAAAATGAACAACCAGCTCGTACAGTAGAATTTACGGAAGAGCAAATGAAGGTTGTTAAAGGTTTACATTTATTGACAATTAAACCAGTATTATATGTAGCAAATGTAGGCGAAGAGGATATCATGGATCCATCTGATAACCCTTACGTGCAGCAGGTAAGAGAATTTGCTAAGAAAGATAATGCAGAGGTTATTGTTATTTGTGCAAAAATAGAGTCTGAGATTGCTGAATTAGATGCTGAAGAAAAGAAAGCCTTCTTAGAAGAGTTAGGAATTGAAGAGTCAGGGCTTGATCAATTAATTCGAGCTGCATACAGTCTATTAGGGCTAGCTACATACTTTACTGCTGGAGAACAAGAGGTTCGAGCATGGACATTCAGAACAGGTATGAAAGCTCCTCAATGTGCAGGAATCATTCATTCAGATTTTGAAAGAGGATTTATTCGTGCAGAAACAGTATCCTATGAGGATTTACTTGCAGCAAAAACAATGGGTGCTGCAAGAGAAGCAGGTAAAGTTCGATTAGAAGGAAAAGATTACATCGTAAAAGATGGAGATGTTATCCACTTCCGCTTTAATGTGTAAACTCAAATTCTACCATTTGTTGCAAAGTGGCATTCACTCTGCTATAATTTAAACTTGTGAGTAATTATATGATTGCTCCTTGCCCTTTGCGGGGCCGTTTAGTCCAAAAGGAGGTGACAGAAATGAGAAAGTACGAAGTTATGTACATCATTCGTCCAAATATTGAGGAAGAAGCTCAAAAAGCGCTTGTTGAGCGTTTCAACAACGTTTTAACTGATAACGGTGCTGAGCTAGCTAATGTTAAAGAATGGGGTAAGCGTCGTCTTGCATACGAAATCAACGATTTCCGTGACGGTTACTACATGTTACTTAACGTTAACGCTCCAGCTGAAGCTGTTCAGGAGTTCGATCGTCTTGCTAAAATCAGCGAAGACATCATCCGTCATATTGTTGTAAATCAAGAAGAGAAATAATAGATAATAAAAAGGTAGTATCCTTGAGGGAGTTGTTTTTCAAATGATGAATCGCGTTGTGTTAGTTGGTCGTTTAACGAAAGATCCAGAATTGCGTTATACACCTAGTGGTGTGGCTGTTGCAACTTTTACGTTAGCAGTAAACCGTACCTTTACCAATCAACAAGGAGAACGCGAGGCTGATTTCATTAACTGTGTGATTTGGAGACGTCCTGCTGAAAATGTGGCGAATTTCTTGAAAAAAGGAAGTCTTGCTGGTGTTGATGGAAGACTTCAAACAAGAAGTTATGAAGGTCAAGATGGCAAGCGTGTCTATGTAACAGAAGTTGTATGTGAAAGTGTTCAATTCTTAGAGCCTAAAGGTAATAATACCGGAGGCGGAGGCTACAATGAAGGTGGCCGTGGTCAAGAGGATTCTTCCTTTGGACAACAGGGTGGACAACAACGAAATCAAAATCAGCAACGAAATCAAGGATTTACTCGTATTGATGAAGACCCATTTGCTAATGATGGTGAACCAATCGACATCTCAGATGACGATTTACCATTCTAATAGACCGGTTTTTAATGACAATCAAAACGAAGGGAGGCATTTCAATGGCTGGATTCCGTAAAGGTGGACGTGGTGGTAAGCGTAAAAAGGTGTGTTTCTTCACATCTAATGCTATCACTCACATCGACTATAAAGATGTTGATCTTTTAAAGCGTTTTATCTCTGAACGTGGTAAGATTTTACCTCGTCGTGTAACAGGTACAAGTGCTAGATATCAACGTAAACTAACAATTGCAATCAAGCGTGCTCGTCAAATGGCATTGCTTCCATATGTATCTGGTGAATAATGTTTCGTAATGACATTCATGGAATTCCATGGATGTCTTTTTTAATTATTTTGAAAGTATAAAAGTTTATCAGCAAGAGAATGGGCAAGTGACTTGGAATCCAGCTCCAGCACCCGCCACTCGAGGTCAAACGTTTTGTCATGAATAAAAGGGAAACCACCCTTTTTTCATGACAGAACTTTTGCTCTGCCTTAGGCTAAACGTGCGCCTTTTGTTCTTTCTAACTTTAACTACGTTCAATTCATTTTGTATTTGTTAATGAATACAATGACTGTAAATGTGTCTCTATAGAAGAAGAGTACGTTTATGTATAAACTATTTTTGGGATGAAAAGGGAGAGGTTTCAATAGTTACAACCATTATCGTACACTCACAAAAATATGAGTTATGTCTTGAATATGTTATAATGACTCATGATTACTTAATAGAAAATTGTATGTACATATGAGGTGAACTTGTGAGTAAAACGAAAATTCTAACAGAAGGTGCAGTTATATTAGCACTATATATTGTATTGCTTTTAATAACGATGTACGTGCCTTTATTAGGGAGTATCACCATGTTTATGCTTCCGATTCCTTTTGTTGTGTTTGCTGCTCGAAGAGAACTTAAAAGCTCCATTTTTTTGTTAATTGCAGCTCTAATCTTAACAATATTATTTGGTTCTGTTTTTACACTTCCAACAACCCTTTTATTCGGTTCTACAGGTGTTGTAATTGGGTTTTTATACAAGCTAAATAAACCTAGATTTGAGGTTTTATCATTCGGTAGCATCACTGTTATTGTTAACCTATTAATTCTATATGCAATTATGACGACTTTTATGGATATTAGTCCGATAGAGGAAGGCAAGCGTGCGATGCAGGAATCGATGGACATGATGGAATCCATGATGGTCGGAATGGGACAAACTATGACGGCAGAACAATGGAAACAAATTAGTCACATGATGGAGCTCGGGATACTATTAATTCCAGCTGTTATTATCTTTGTAGGTATTTTCTTTGCTTTTGTCACACAGTTAATAGCTGCCCCTATTTTAAAGCGGCTTGGGTTACAGATTGACAAATGGCCTCCATTTCGAGATTTACAACTTCCGAAAAGTCTCCTGTGGTATTACTTAATAGCAATGGTTCTTATGTTAGTTCCACTTGACCAGGATTCTATTTGGTTTCTAGCGATTTTTAATTTATTCAACATACTTCAAGTGTTTATGGTTTTACAAGGGTTTTCATTTCTTTATTATTTTGGATATCAAAAAAATATTTCCAAGGGAATCGTTACGGTTGTTGTCATCCTATCATTGTTATTGCCCTTCCTTCTTTATCTTGTAAGGATTATAGGTATAATTGACTTAGGATTTAATTTAAGAAAGCGTGTTGAAAAGAAGTAATGTTCGAAACAACTATTCAAATAGAAGACATGTTTAGGAGCTGAAAACATGCCTAATTTTTATCGAAAACGACTATTCCGGTATCCCATTTATGCACTTGTTGGAATGACAGCCTTTTTAATAGGTATTATAGGATTCTTTCAGTGGATAGTAGGTCTTATTGGATTTATCGTATTAGGTGTTATTTTGTATTTTATTTTAAGGTCAGAGAGTCTCTTCCGTCATGATATGGAAAACTATATCACCACTCTTTCTCATCGTGTAAAAAAAGTAGGGGAAGAGGCGTTAATGGAGATGCCGATTGGCATCATACTTTATAATGAAGACTTACAAATTGAGTGGACGAATCCATACATGTCTTCTTTTTTCGATGAGGAGTCCATTATTGGTAGATCATTATATGATATAACTGATTCCATTGTTCCGTTAATTAAGCAAGAGGTGGATACGGATATTATTACAGTTCACAATCAGAAGCTAAGAATCATGAATAAGAGAGAAGAGAGACTGCTGTATTTTTTCGATGTAACAGAACAAGCTGAAATCGAAAAGCTGTATGAAGACGA
Organism: Bacillus salitolerans; assembly: GCF_042680805.1. NCBI lineage: Bacteria > Bacillati > Bacillota > Bacilli > Caryophanales > Bacillaceae > Bacillus > Bacillus salitolerans. Next base: position 32,406 of record NZ_JBHUEM010000001.1, read on the forward strand.
ACGGACAGTACTAGGTGTCATATTTCTTGATAACTATGATGAAGTAACTCAAGGAATGGATGATCAACGAAAGAGTAATATAAATAGCCAGGTTACATCAATATTAAATAAGTGGGCCACTGAAACCGGTGTATTCTTAAAAAGAACGTCATCCGAGCGATTCTTTGCAGTCTTTAATGAACAAATTTTAAATCAATTAGAGAAAACAAAGTTTGAAATACTAGACCAAGTTAGAGAGAATACTTCAAAACAGAGTGTACCTTTAACGCTAAGTATTGGAATAGGGACAGGGATTTCATCTCTACCTGAGCTTGGGTCTTTAGCTCAATCAGGCTTAGATCTAGCGCTAGGACGTGGTGGGGATCAAGTGGCTGTTAAAAATGCTAACGGTAAAGTAAAGTTTTATGGTGGTAAAACAAACCCTATGGAAAAGAGGACTAGGGTTAGAGCGCGAGTTATCTCTCACGCTCTGCGTGAACTTGTCATCGAAAGTGATAAAGTCATCATTATGGGACATAAATATCCTGATATGGATGCAATTGGTGCCTCAATTGGTATATTGAAAGTAGCACAAGCAAATGGTCGTGATGGATTTATCGTGATAAATCAGAATGAAATTGATACAGGTGTTCAGCGGCTTATTTCCGAAGTTAAGTTACATCCTGATCTTTGGTCACGATTTATTACACCAGAGCAAGCCATTGAAATATCATCAGAGGATTCCTTACTAGTAGTTGTAGATACACATAAACCATCATTAGTGATTGAAGAAAAGCTATTGTCTCAAATGGAACGGGTAGTGGTGATAGATCATCATAGACGCGGGGAGGAATTTATTGAGAATCCATTACTCGTCTATATGGAGCCATATGCATCATCAACAGCAGAGCTCGTAACAGAACTATTAGAATATCAACCAAAGCGTTCAAAGCTCGATATGTTAGAATCAACTGCATTATTAGCAGGTATCATTGTTGATACAAAGAGCTTTACCCTTAGAACGGGATCAAGAACCTTTGATGCTGCATCTTATTTGAGAGCTCATGGGGCTGACACCGTTTTAGTTCAAAAGTTTTTGAAGGAAGATATCGACATCTATGTAAAGCGTTCAAAAATTGTTGAGAATGCGTATATTTATAAAAATGGAATTGCTATTGCAAAAGGAAATGAAGAGGAAGAGTATGATCAAGTATTAATTGCTCAAGCTGCAGATACACTGCTTTCAATGAGTGGGGTGGTGACTTCTTTTGCGATTGCATATAGACAAGATGGCTTAGTTGGTATTAGTGCAAGATCGCTTGGGGAGATGAATGTCCAAGTCATCATGGAAGGATTAGAAGGCGGAGGGCATTTAACAAATGCTGCATCACAGCTAGCTAATACTACAATAGAAGAAGCTGAAGAGCGACTCAAGCAAGTCATTGATGAATATTTAGAAGGGGGAAAAGAAGAATGAAGGTAATTTTTCTAAAAGATGTTAAAGGGAAAGGGAAAAAGGGAGAAATTAAAAATGTGGCCGATGGTTATGCCCATAACTTCTTAATCAAACAAGGCTTAGCCGTTGAAGCTAATAATGCAGCAGTGGCATCCTTAGATGCACAGAAGAAAAAGCAAGATAAAGAAGCAGCACAAGAGCTTGCAGAGGCAAAGGAATTGAAGGAAACGATAGAGAAAATTACGGTTCAGTTAGTAGCAAAGTCCGGAGAAGGCGGCCGTCTATTTGGTTCCATCACAACTAAGCAAATTGCAGATGAACTTCAAAAAGCACATAAGATAAAGTTAGATAAACGCAAAATGGAACTGAATGATCCAATTCGATCATTAGGGGTAACGAATGTTCCGGTCAAGCTACACACAGAAGTAACAGCTATGTTAAAAGTACATGTAAAAGAGCAAAATTAATCATAGTTTGAGGAAGCAGCTAATAAAGCTGCTCCTTCTATTTTTGCCCAAAAAATAGTAAGTAGGGGATAACATACCTATTTTTTTTCTCTATCTACCATGTATAATCATTAATAGACAGTCAAATTGGGAGAGGAGGAACTCCATTGTCGGATATATTTGCAGATCGAACCCCACCTCAAAATATAGAAGCCGAGCAAGCTGTTCTAGGTGCCATATTTTTAGAAGCATCGAGTCTAACAGTCGTTTCAGAGATATTAATTCCAGAAGATTTTTATCGAGCTTCTCATCAAAAAATTTTCCACACGATGCTGACACTTTCAGAAAAAGGAGAACCTGTTGATTTAGTCACGGTAACTTCTGAATTAGCGGATCTCAAGCTATTAGAGGAGATTGGTGGTGTTTCTTATTTAAGTGACCTAGCCAATTCAGTTCCAACAGCAGCAAATGTTGAATACTATGCGAAAATCATCGAAGAGAAATCGATTCTACGGAGATTAATCAGAACCGCTACGACAATCGCAACAGATGGGTATTCAAGAGATGATGAAGTAGATGTTCTATTAAATGAAGCGGAGAAGAGTATTTTAGATGTGTCGAGAAGAAAAGGCGGAGGAGCCTTTCAAAATATTAAAGATGTACTTGTCGATGCTTATGATAACATCGAGCAACTGGCAACTCGTGTAGGGGAGATTACAGGAATTCCAACCGGCTTTACTGAGCTTGATAGAATGACAGCGGGATTTCAACGAAATGATTTAATTATTGTAGCAGCTCGTCCTTCTGTAGGTAAGACAGCCTTCTCCTTGAATATTGCTCAAAACGTAGCAACAAAAGCTGGGGAAAATGTAGCGATTTTCAGTCTGGAGATGGGTGCACAGCAGCTTGTGATGCGTATGCTATGTGCGGAAGGAAATATCAATGCTCAAGCCCTTCGTACAGGTAAGCTTACACCTGAAGACTGGGGAAAGCTTACTATGGCAATGGGTAGCTTATCAAATGCAGGTATTTATATTGATGATACACCTGGTATTAAAATCAATGAAATCCGTTCGAAGTGTAGAAGATTAAAGCAAGAAAGTGGACTTGGAATGATCTTGATTGATTACTTACAGCTTATTCAAGGAAATGGACGAGCTGGAGAGAATCGTCAACAGGAAGTTTCAGAGATTTCCCGTTCATTAAAAGCCCTTGCTCGTGAGCTTCAAGTACCTGTTATTGCCCTATCACAGTTATCGCGTGGAGTAGAATCACGTCAGGACAAACGTCCAATGATGTCAGACATTCGTGAATCAGGAAGTATTGAGCAGGATGCTGATATCGTGGCCTTCCTTTATCGTGATGACTATTATGATAAAGAATCAGAGAATAAAAATATCATTGAAATCATTATAGCTAAGCAACGTAACGGCCCGACCGGAACCGTTGAACTTGCCTTTGTAAAAGAATACAACAAATTCGTTAACCTCGAGAGAAGATTTGAAGACTCAAATGTTCCCGCCGGTGCGTAAAACCCTCTTTTTCAAAGAGGGTTTTTTATTTTATAAGTTTAAGTATAAGTTTCTAGAGTTTAGTTTATATTATGTTACCGCTAAATCCAGCTCTATCGCAAGAGCCACTCGAGGTCAAATAACCTGTCATAAATAAAAGGGAAACCACCCTTTTTTTCATGACAGAACATTTGCTTGTCGTGGCTATACTGGGCGCTTGCGCCTTTTGTTCTTAGTACCTGGTATTAACCCAAATTTTTTTGTTTCATTAAAAAATGTCACACGAATGTCAATAATGATATACCGAACAAATCTTACATAATGAATCTTAATGTTCGGATTTAATTTGACTTTTTGCCAAAAAATCAGTATACTTACAGTTGTTTGAAGAGAAAATGTATCGATTAGAGAAGATTGTTAATTGATAGTTTGTTGTTTTCGTATATGGGTAAAATACGAATACTATCAGAGGCTTGTGGGTGTCTACTTGTCTACATAATGGAACAAAGAGTATTAAAAATGCTTCCATCGAATTCTGATTAGGAACAACAATCGTCTACGAAAAGAGCGTTAGGTAAATACATGGAGGTGCACGAGATGTCATCAGTTGTAGTAGTAGGTACACAATGGGGAGACGAAGGAAAAGGGAAAATTACAGACTTTCTTTCCGAAAATGCAGAGGTTGTAGCAAGGTATCAAGGTGGAAATAATGCAGGTCACACGATTGTATTTAATGGTCACAAATATAAGCTACACTTAATTCCTTCAGGAATATTCTATTCTGATAAAATTTGTGTATTAGGAAACGGCATGGTAATTGATCCAAAGGCGTTAGTAGCTGAATTAAAATACTTACATGATTTAGGTGTCAGCACAGAAAACCTTCGTATTAGCAACCGAGCTCATGTTATTTTACCTTATCATTTACGATTAGATGAAGTAGAAGAAGAACGTAAAGGTGCGAACAAAATAGGTACTACGAAAAAAGGTATTGGACCAGCTTACATGGATAAAGCGGCTCGAACTGGAATTCGTATTGCGGATTTATTAGATCGTGAAGAATTTGAGACGAAATTAACCCATAATCTTAATGAAAAGAATCGCCTCCTAGAGAAGTTTTATGAGGTGGAAGGATTAAAAATAGAAGATATTTTAGACGAGTATTATGAATATGGACAGCAAATCGCTAAGTATGTATGTGATACTTCTGTTGTGCTGAATAATGCATTAGATGAAGGTAGACGTGTATTGTTTGAGGGAGCACAAGGTGTAATGCTTGATATAGACCAAGGTACGTATCCGTTTGTTACGTCTTCTAATCCGATTGCTGGTGGTGTGACAATTGGGAATGGTGTAGGACCTTCAAAAATTAAGCATGTTGTAGGTGTGTCAAAAGCATATACCACTCGTGTTGGTGATGGTCCATTCCCTACTGAAATTCACGATGAAATTGGGCATCAAATTCGTGAAGTAGGTCGTGAATACGGAACAACAACAGGACGACCACGTCGTGTTGGGTGGTTTGATAGTGTGGTTGTAAGGCATGCAAAAAGAGTAAGTGGCATTACGGATCTTTCGTTAAATTCAATCGATGTCTTAACGGGGATTGAAACGCTAAAAATTTGCGTAGCTTATCAATATAATGGGGAATTAATTGAGGAATTTCCGGCTAGTTTAAAAGTATTGGCGAAGTGTGAACCCGTATATGAGGAGCTACCAGGCTGGACAGAAGATATAACAGGTGTACGTAGCTTACATGAATTACCAGAAAATGCACGTCACTATTTAGAGAGAATTTCTCAATTAACAGGTATTCCATTATCGATTTTTTCAGTTGGACCAGATCGTAAACAAACGAATCTGCTAAGAAGTGTATATGGACCACAATAATCAATGAAATGTCATAAACAGCCCTGTCAACTATTGTCGAATAGGGCTGTTTTTGTTATAGTAAAAAAGGCTGATTCAGACGTTCAAAAAATATCTTGCAATCTATTTAGAAATTTGATATTATATTTTTTGTCGTCATTATATCATTATTTTCGAGCCATTAGCACAGTCGGTAGAGCACGTCCGAATATGCTCCATTGACTTCCATCAGCATACCAATCGAACAGCAGCTTGAATAAGCTTTCTGAGATTGGGATGTCAAAGATGAAATGGTTACGAAGATATGAATGATGTACCTTTTCGATTAGTAATTCGAGCCATTAGCTCAGTCGGTAGAGCATCTGACTTTTAATCAGAGGGTCGAAGGTTCGAGTCCTTCATGGCTCACCATTTTATTTATTTTATTATGGCCCATTGGTCAAGCGGTTAAGACACCGCCCTTTCACGGCGGTAACACGGGTTCGAATCCCGTATGGGTCATATTTTTTCAACGTCCTGTGGTGTAGCAACGAGCGAAACTTCAATGAATAAGCAGCGAGTTATCCCGACGCATCCATCATCCATGAAATAGTTTTAGAGGAAGGGACAGGTTGCCCTACTTGTAATAGTACGCATTGTTAAGCACTTAATTTATTGTCAAGGTCCCGTGGTGTAGCGGTTAACATGCCTGCCTGTCACGCAGGAGATCGCGGGTTCGATTCCCGTCGGGACCGCCATTTTACATACTAGTGAGTTTTTCCTATTTTTTTTATAGCGAAAAGAGTCGTAATTCTCTTCCTTTTGGACTATACTTATAAGACATGTACTGAGATTCGGAAGAAGCTTTGCCAACAAATACAGAACTAGTCTTTATTCAGATTTCTAAATTTAATTATGGCTCGGTAGCTCAGTCGGTAGAGCACGATCGAATAAGCTTCTCTGAATAAACATCAGCGTACCAATCGAGCAGCATCTTGGAATACGTACTGAGATTGGGACGAAGCTTTGCCAACAAATACAGAACTAGTCTTTATTCAGATTTTTAAATTTAATTATGGCTCGGTAGCTCAGTCGGTAGAGCAAAGGACTGAAAATCCTTGTGTCGGCGGTTCGATTCCGTCCCGAGCCATCATAAAAAGACATGTCGAAAACACATGTCTTTTTTCATTGAAATTTTACTTTATCTGGAAATTATTTGGCATAAAATGTCAGAAATGATACATTTATGTAACAAATGACTCTTTTTTCTCCAATTTTTTTGGGGTATATGATAAAGTAAAAAAAGTGAGAAATATGAACATTGATTCACTCACGCTTTCTACATATGATAGTTTACTATTTTAAAAGTTAATAGAGAACTGTTAGCTCACAAAAGGTGAGTAACCTTATACTAAAAAGAGATAGCCTTTTCTTTAGGGGGAAAAACAGTGTTAATTTTGAAAGATAAATTAAAGTCTATTTTTAAAAAAGAGTCTTACAGTGTATCAGACTTAGTAAAACGAGCAGCTGTTACAACCGCTGTCATTGCAACACTAACGTTAGGAACAGTTTCAGCTGATAATGGTGGAACTGATCATATCAAGACCGTTTATCATGTATATGTGAATGACGAACGATTAGGTACAATTGACAACAAAGAGATTATTGAACAATACATACAAAAGCGTGAACAAGAAGTTCTTGAAGAAAACCCACAGTTTTCATTTGGATTAGACGATAATGTTGTTTACATACAGGAAAAAGTATTTAGATCTCTCGTTGATAATGATCAAGTATTAGAGAAATTAGCAGATAAACTTGAAGTGCTTGCTGATGCCTCAGCTATTGAAATTAATGGTGAGCCTGTTGTGTTTTTAGAGAATGCTGAAAAAACAGAAGAAGTTTTTAAGGCACTGAAGTTAAAATATGTTTCAGAGGAAGTTTTGACAAACATTGAATCAAGGGATGCAGGTGATCCTTTACCACCTCTCAAAGAAGGTGAGTCTCGTATATTAGACGTAACTTTTGAAGAGAATGTTACAATTTCAAATGAAAAAGTTTCTCCAGCTGATATTTATTCGACTGAAGAAGCAGTTACATACTTAACAAAAGGTACATTAGAAGAGAAGAAGTACATTGTTCAAGCAGGTGATGTATTAGGAAAGATTGCTTCTAAGCATGAATTATCACTTGCGGATTTATTAGCTTTAAATCCAGGAATGAAAGAAGATACACTCATTGATATTGGTGATGAGTTGAATGTTACAGCTTATAAACCATACATTCATGTTGTTGTTAAAGAAGAAGTATACAAAAAAGAAAGTATCGCCTTTAAAAGAGAAGTAAAAGAAAATGATAAAATGTATAAGGGCGATAAAAAAGTTACGCAAGAAGGGCGTAATGGAGAAAGGCTAGTTAACTATATTGTTTCAAAACAAAATGGCCAAATTATTAATAAGGAAACGATAAAGGAAGAAATATTGAAAGATCCTGTAACAGAAATTATTGAAAAAGGCACAAAGGTTATTGCCTCTCGTGGTACAGGAAGCTTTGCATGGCCTGCGGTTGGTGGTTATATATCAAGTAGTATGGGCTACCGCTGGGGAAGCTTACATAAAGGTATTGATATTGCTAGACCAAGTAATCGAAATATCCTGGCTGCTGATAATGGAGTTGTAACATTCACTGGATATGATGGTGCATATGGAAACAAGATTGTTATTAACCATAACAATGGTTATAAAACAATATATGCTCATTTAAGCAGTATTAGTGTTAAGAATGGCCAGACAGTTGCGAAGGGCCAAAAAATTGGAATTATGGGTTCAACAGGTCGTTCGACAGGTATTCATTTACATTTTGAAGTATATCTAAATGGGCAGTTAAAGAACCCGACTAGTTATATTAATAGATAAAAGCTACCAACTAAATAGATTGATCCTCTAGTTTATAGCTAGAGGATTTTTTAGTTCTCCCAGAAACACTGCTTGTAAACTTTCAGTTTAAGATTTTTCATTATTTCGAACTTTCAATATAAAAAAATGATAAAATGATTGGAAAGAACCACCTTTATTACACTAGGTGATTTCTATTACTAGAAATGGTAAAGTTATAGTAGAATCATAGAATTATTTATGTAGGTTTTCTCAGTTAATATGATTTGTTGGAACAGAATCAACAGATGCTGATAGTTATTCCTCACCTAACCTTCTTCGACTCTTCAAAGTTTTGAAGTGAAGGTCTTACTATCAGTAATCAAGGAATTATAAGAAGTGAGGTTTTGTTGATGGAAAAAAGAAGAATACTAGTTGTTGATGATGAGAAACCAATTGCAGACATTTTAAAATTTAACCTTCAAAAGGAAGGTTACGAGGTTGTCTGCGCTTATGACGGTGCAGAAGCTGTCCAAGCAGTGGAGCAGAATAACCCTGATTTAATTTTATTAGATATTATGCTTCCCCAAAAGGACGGTATGGAAGTTTGCCGGGAAATTCGAAAAAAATATGAAATGCCGATTATTATGTTAACAGCAAAAGACTCTGAAATTGACAAAGTCCTTGGTTTAGAACTAGGTGCTGACGATTATGTAACAAAGCCCTTTAGTACAAGAGAGCTTCTTGCAAGAGTGAAAGCAAACATGAGACGGCACCACCAGAAGACTTCAACTGAAGCTGCAATTGAAACAAATGAAATCACCATTGGGACATTAGTCATTCATCCAGATGCCTACTCGGTATCTAAGCGTGGTGTTGAAATTGAACTCACTCACCGTGAATTTGAGTTGCTTCACTATTTAGCGAAGCACATTGGTCAGGTTATGACACGTGAGCATTTGCTTCAAACGGTTTGGGGTTATGATTATTATGGGGATGTACGTACAGTCGATGTGACGGTAAGAAGATTACGAGAAAAAATAGAGGATAGTCCTAGTCATCCATCTTGGATTGTGACAAGAAGAGGTGTAGGATATTATCTTCGTAATCCAGAGCAGGAGTAGTGAAGATGAAAAAAGTCGGTTTTTTTAAATCGATTCATTTTAAATTTGTATTGATTTATATACTATTGATTTTGATTGCGATGCAGATTATTGGTGTTTATTTTGTGAGGAAGCTAGAGGAACAATTACTATCCAATTTTTCTAGTTCTCTAAATGAACGAGTAGATTTACTTGCCTATAACCTAGAACAGGAAATGATTCTTGACCGAGATGAAAATACGCCAACGTTAGAGGAAGAAGTCCGAGCAATTTTGTTCGACTTCTTTTCTGATGATATAACAGAAGTAAGCGTCATTGATAGTAAAAGCCGCGTAATTGGAACATCTGATGTCAATAATCAATCGATCATAGGTAGGCGTACAACTGATATTTTGGTTAAACAAGCATTAGTTGTGGGGTCTAGGAGCGACAAAGTATTAATAGACCCACAGCTTGGGCACAGGATGAAGGTATTAATGGTGCCCATTAAACAGGATTCACAAGTATTAGGGGTTATTCACCTAGAAGCATCGATGGAAAATGTGTATGATCAAATGAAGCAAATCAATAATATATTTGTGAGTGGTACCGGGATTGCTCTAGTTATTACGGCATTATTAGGGATATTTCTTGCCCAAACGATTACAAGACCTATGTCTGATATGCGGAAGCAAGCACTTGAAATGGCAAAAGGAAACTTCTCCAGAAAAGTAAAGGTATATGGGTACGATGAAATCGGTCAACTTGCCTTAACCTTTAATAACCTCACGAAAAAGCTTCAAGAGGCACAGGCTACAACAGAGGGTGAAAGAAGAAAGCTTACATCTGTATTAGCCCACATGACCGACGGTGTAATTGCAACTGACCGAAAAGGCAGGATTATCTTAGTTAATGACCCAGCCTGTGACATGTTAAATGTTTCACGTGAAACGGTATTAGCTGAATCTATTTTGACCGTTTTAGGTATACAGGAGGACTATACTTTAGAGAAAATTATTAATGAAATAGAATCGCTTGTCCTAGATTTTAGTACAAATCAAAAACCTTATATTCTTCGAGTTAATTTTTCAGTTATACAAAAAGAAACTGGATTGATAAACGGTCTTATAGCCGTTTTATATGATATTACTGAGCAAGAGAAAATTGAGTCAGAGCGTAGAGAATTTGTCGCAAATGTTTCGCATGAGCTTCGAACACCGTTAACGACGATGAGAAGCTATTTAGAAGCTCTAGCAGATGGTGCTTGGCAGGATGAAGAGATTGCACCTAAATTCCTCGAGGTTACCCAAACGGAAACAGAGCGTATGATTCGTCTCGTTAATGATTTATTATCGCTATCTAAGCTAGATAGTACAGATTATCGCCTAACAAAAGAATGGATTCATTTTCCGAAGTTCTTCAATCGGATTATAGATCGTTTTGAATTAACGAAAAATCAAAACGTGACATTTATTCGAAATATTGAGGATGATCGATTGTTAATAGAAATGGATGAAGATAAGATCACCCAGGTTCTTGATAATATCATTTCAAATGCACTGAAATACTCTCCAGAAGGTGGAGTGATTCAGTTTAATTTAGTGAAAAAAGATGGAATGATTGAAGTAAGTGTGAGTGATCAAGGAGTAGGGATCCCGAAGGATAATATTCATCATATCTTTGAGCGATTTTACCGTGTTGACAAAGCGAGATCTAGAAAGCTTGGTGGTACAGGACTTGGTTTAGCCATTGCAAAAGAAATGATTTTATCTCATGGGGGAAATATTTGGGCAAAAAGTGAAGAGGGAATGGGAACCACTATATATTTCACCCTTCCAATGGAAAATGAACTTGAGGATGATTGGGAATGAGCTACGAAAATATAAAGTCAGTGTTGTTAACCTTACTGGTTATTATGAGCTTAATCTTAACGTGGAATTTGTGGACGTACCAACCAGAGTATGGACTCATTGAAAGTACGAGATATATAAGTGATGTTGATATTGGGGAAAAAAGAGAATTACAAGAATTAATTCAACCAAGCAAGGTTCTTTTCCATAAAAATGGACGTCATTATGGAACGACAGATACGATTGAAATGAAAAAAGCTCTTAGTCATATTCGTCAATGGAGCTTTAATGATTTTAGTGATATTACACCTTCAATTAGAGAGGGCTATTTGGATTTTGTCCATGGTAGAGATAGCGTAGAAATTATATTCCCTTCAGAAGTGCCTGTAGAAATATTAAAGAGTGTTTTACCAATTGTGGATGAGGAATTACGTTTAGTCACATTTGATAGAGTAATCATCCCTATGCAGGACTCCCAGAAAGAAGAGCCAGTCGCCTACTTTGTTTCCTATGAAGATCATTATGTATATAAGGCAACGATTAATAGTTTCTTGTATCAAACCTTTTTTAAAGAAATCTATCAAGTTTCACCAAGGTATCCTCAATACTTTGCCTATAAAATTGATGGTTATACAAGTTTATTTCTACCAGATGACAAAGTAAATGTTAACCGTATCACGTATTATTCAATTCAATTATCAGGTGAAGATTTTAAGGATGCTCTTTTTACAGACCCAAGTATCGCTAAACGAGATATTCAGCCCAACGGTGATGAATCGTATTCAGATGGGGCCCGTGCTCTTTATATCTTCAATGGAGGAAACTTGTTGCAGTTCATTAATCCTGTAACTGAAACCGATTCGCCCATCATTGGTTCAAAACAATTAATTCAACAAAGCATTGATTTTATTAATGATCATAGTGGATGGACCGATCAGTACGTCATGTTTGATTGGGATTCTGCTTTACAATCTACTGAATTTAGACTACAGATTAATGGAATGCCGGTCTTTAATTATGCAGGACTCTCAAGAATTAGCCAAGAGTGGAACAAAACCAATATGTTCGATAAATATGAAAGACCGATGTTTAAATTACAGCTATCATTAGATAGTGAGAGTTCAAATGTTAGTCTACCATCTGGACATACGTTGCTAGATTTGCTAAGACAAATGCCATCTTTTGATCCTAATAAATTGGAGGATGCACTAGTAGGCTATGAACTCGTAAAGGATCGAACGAGTGCAAAAGTGACAATCGAGCCGATGTGGATTGTTAATTACAATGGAAGCTGGAAAAAGATTATCTTTGACGATATGAGAGAGCTAGGAGGGAATGTAATTGGATTGGAGTAAAACAAAAACAATTTTTATTATTGTGTTTCTAATCCTTGACCTGTTTCTAGCCTTTCAATTCGTTGAAAAAAGAGATCAAAATCAGCTTGGGATAATTGCAGAAACCACGTTAGAAGACCAGCTTGAAGCAAATGAGATTTCGTATGTCGACCTTCCGAAAGAAACGATCAAAGAGACTTATATTACAGGAAAGAGTAAGGAATTTATCGCAAACGAGGTAGAGGCTTTACAAGGACAAATTCCTGAGATTATTAATAACACAAAACTGGAATCTGTCTTTGAAACACCTGTCCCCATTGAAGAGGAAACAGCAGAGTGGCTGAATACTTTTGTTAAGAATCATGTTTTAGAAGGTGGTTCTTATATGTTTTGGGGTTATGAGGAGCAACATAAACTATTACTCTTCTTTCAGCATTACAATGGAAAACCTGTCTATTATAATCAAAATGCACTATTAGCCATTCATGTAAATGAAGAAAACGAGATGATTGGTTATGAGCAAACATTATTAGTAGATATTGAGGAAATGATGGTAGGTGGGAATAAGCAGGAAATTCTGCCACCTATTAAAGCCATTGAAAATATGTATAAAAGAAACGATTTAAAGCCTGGAAGTAAAGTAACGAAAGTGGAGCTTGGTTATTTTACGTTAGTACCTGATGCACAAGTATTTGTCCCTACTTGGCACTTTATCGTGAATAATAAGGAAAATTTCTTTATCAATGCATTTGAGGGACAAATCATACGAGATAATACACAATGGAGTGAAGTAGAATGAGCTTGCATTTTAGCGTGCTCGCAAGTGGTAGTACAGGAAATGCGATTTATGTGGGTACAGATAACATGAAGCTGCTTGTCGATGCAGGTCATAGTGGAAAGCAAATGGACGAGCTATTTAAAAAGATTCAAGTGAATCCAAAAGAATTATCAGGGATATTAGTGACTCATGAACATAGCGATCATATAAAGGGAGTCGGTATCCTGGCTCGTAAGCACAACATTCCCATTTATGCGAACAGCAAAACTTGGAAAGCGATGGAGCACTTAATTGGAGAAGTACCGACTGAACAGAAATTTATCTTTGAGACTGGACAAGTGAAGACGTTTATGGATATGGATGTAGAGTCCTTTGGTGTCTCTCATGATGCTGCAGAACCAATGTTTTATGTGTTTCATCACGGTGATAAAAAGCTCGTATTAATTACAGATACTGGCTACGTGAGTGACCGAATGAAGGGGATTATTCAAAATGCAGATGCTTATGTGTTTGAGAGTAATCATGATGTCGAGATGCTACGGATGGGACGTTATCCATGGAGTATTAAAAGACGTATATTAAGTGATGTTGGACATGTTTCGAATGAAGATGCAGCGTTAGCGATGGCAGACGTTGTAGGGGACAGAACAAAACGCATTTATCTTGCCCACTTAAGTCAAGATAATAATATGAAAGATCTTGCGAGGATGTCTGTTCATCAAACGTTAGAACTAAGAGATGTAGGCGTAGGTCATCGTTTTCAGCTTCTTGATACAGACCCAAAAATTCCGACAGCACTAGTATCGGTTTAAACTTATAATTCAATGCATTTCGTTAGAATTTTTGTGTAGAATGAGTATAATATGGAATTATAAACAAACTATACTTACGTATACAAATTCGTTCTTGAAAAGGATCGGTTCATCAGTGAAAGGATTGGTGAAAGTAGTATGGGATATTATGATCAAGACTACCAACATATTCGACAAAAACAAAAAGGGAACCGTGGTAGTGTCTTTATTGCTGGTTTTGTAGGAGCCATTTTAGGAGCACTGTTAATGGTGTTTGCCTTGCCTGCACTTGATACAACCAAATCTCTTGATATGGGACCTACTACAACGAATGAGGGAGCCAGTGGAAACCAGGACGGAGCGATGACAACAAATCCAACAATGGATACGATGAATGTGAATGTTGTCACTCAGGTTACTCAAGCTGTTGACAAAGTGTCAGAAGCAGTTGTTGGGGTCATCAATATTCAAGAAGCAGGTTTTTGGAATGAAGCGGGTGAAGCAGGAACTGGATCAGGAGTCATTTATAAAAAAGAGGGCGGAAAAGCCTTTATTGTGACGAATCATCATGTTATTGAAGGTGCGACAACGGTCGAAATTAGTTTAGCAGATGGATCTAGAATACCGGCTGAGATTTTAGGAAGCGATATTTTTACAGATTTAGCCGTCTTATCTGTTGAGGGGGATGCTGTAAATGTTATTGCCGAATTCGGAAATTCTGATTCTGTTCGTCCAGGAGAACCAGTGATTGCCATTGGGAATCCATTAGGTTTACAATTTTCAGGCTCGGTCACACAGGGAATTATTTCTGGTACAGAACGTACCATACCATTAGATTTTGATCGAGATGGTCATGTAGATTGGCAGGCTGAGGTACTTCAAACAGATGCGGCAATTAATCCTGGTAATAGCGGTGGAGCACTCGTAAATATAAATGGCCAGGTGATTGGGATTAACTCCATGAAGATCGCACAGAATGCCGTTGAAGGAATTGGCTTATCCATCCCTGTAACAATTGCCCTTCCGATTATTGAGGATTTAGAGACATATGGTGAAGTCAAGAGACCTTATATGGGTGTAGGGCTTCGTAATTTATCGGATATTTCAAGCTATCACTGGTATCAAACGCTTAAACTGCCAAGAGATATAAAAGCAGGTGTTTTTATCGAAGAGGTTGTTCCATTATCACCAGCTGACCGAGCAGGATTAGTACAATATGATGTCATTGTTGCTCTTGACGGAAAAGAAATTACAAATGCTTTAGATTTACGTAAGCATTTATATAAGGAAAAAGAGATTGGTGAAACAATGGAGGTTACCTTCTATCGACAAGGGGAAAAAATGAACACCACGATGAAGCTTGTGGAAGAATCATATTAGGAGAGAAAGCAGACGAGAATGTTCGTCTGCTTTTTCTTTGGCTGAAAAAGTGCTAGGCAAGTTTGGTACTTGTGGATTTAAAAAATATGATCATAAAGTGGTTATCCACAGTGATTTTATCTACTGTTTATAAAAGTGGATGTGAATAAGGTATAATAAAAAAAATACGACAATTTTTGTATGAGGTGATGTAAGATGAACATTCATGCGTGTATGGAACATGTAGACGTAGCCATTGATACGATTGTAGATGAGTGTGAAATAGCACCAGAAATCAAAGAACTAAATGATGATGAAAAGTTATCAACAGCTTGTGAATATTGTCAAAATACCGCGATATATCTTGTATCGAACACATATTCTGACACAATATGTGGATAGAAAATGTGGATATGTGGATAAGTTATGTGGATAACATGTTTGTAAACTGTTTGTAAAGTAGGTGTAAATGTGAATATCTCAATTGTCACAATTGGCAAACTAAAAGAAAAATATTTAAAGCAAGGCATCGATGAATATGCAAAACGCCTTACAGCCTATGCAAAATTAGACATTATCGAATTGCCAGATGAAAAGGCACCAGAAAATCTAAGTGAAACGGAAATGGAGCAAGTTAAGCAAAAAGAAGGAGAACGCATCCTACAAAAAATTTCACCCGATACATATGTCATTGCACTAGCCATTGAAGGAAAGATGAAATCGTCCGAGCAATTAGCCGAAGACTTAGATAAACTTGCGACATACGGTAAAAGTAAAATCGCTTTTGTCATTGGGGGATCCTTAGGGTTAAGTTCAGAGGTTATGAAACGTGCCGACGAATCACTTTCGTTCTCCAAAATGACATTTCCTCATCAATTGATGAAGTTGATTCTGGTTGAGCAGATTTATCGAGCGTTTCGGATTAATCGGGGGGAACCGTACCATAAGTAAATGAGGTTTTTTTGATTGAATTAATAACAAAACCTTGAAGTTCACATAGAGCTTCAAGGTCTTTTGTTGATAGTCTTTATCCCTATGTTTTTCTTATTCAATAGTGGAATATAAGTTTATTAGAGGTATTTTTAAATAAATTTATTCAAATTTTATCTCGTCATTAAATCCAGGGATAAGAGTCTCTATAATTTTACTCTTCTGATATTCCCAATGTTTTTTTGCTGCATATTTTTTTACAGTACTGCAAGCTTTTGAAATGCGAAGTCCTTCAGCAGGGTTAGTATCACTATATGCTTGTAATTGTCTTAAAGTCATATTAATTAATTCGTCATCTCTTTTTCGTGCCATCTTTAACACTCCTTTTAATAAGTACTTATCCAATTAATAGTGTGGTTAAAGATTTTATTATCATACACCTATTTGTTAAATATTTAAGAATATAGATTTAAAAAAATATTACATAGCTTGTTTACTTAAACCATAATGATTAGCTAAGGCTTGATAATCACCATTAAATAATTTAAAATCCTTTTCCATCCATTCAATTGGCATTGATAATTCAGCTGCAAAGGAATTAGCTTGTCTCTCTTCAATAGGATTTGCATTATTTTCAATAAACCAATGTTGTTTGTCAACTCAATATCAACAGTGTTTATGTGTCCTTTAATAAAATGTGCGATTTCATGCGCAATACTAAAGCGTTGTCTTTGAAAAGGCTGGTTTTTATTAACTCCTATTATCTTTCTACTTCCGGATAAAACAAGCACCCCAGAAACATCTTCGTCAAAATCAAATTGTACTACTCTCAATCCTACCTTATGTGCTATGTCAATAGGATCAACCATTGGGGATGAATACCTAGCCGAACGCACTAAATCTAGTGCCCTCATTGTAGGATTTACACGGAGTACTGCAGCAGGAGATGGGGGAAGAGATTCGATTTCATCAATAAATTCCTCCAACTTATTTTTAACTTCTGGATGCAATTATTTTGCTGCACGAAAAAAGAATTGCTTCACGTCATTTGAGGATGGTGCAATCAAATCTGTGTTTCCAAGAAAAATAGAAGGAAATTTGTCATATTGTGTCAAAATAATAGTATAGTAGGGATGATATTGTAGTCATGTGTAAGATCAAAATACAATATAGCAAAATAAGGGAAAAAGGGGGATGGGTTGTGAGTGTAAAAGAATGGTTAGAAGAATTAGAAAGAGATCGCTCAAATCTAGAAAGTTTTGGAGTAAAGCTTTGTGATAAGATTAAAGATTTGTATAAAGAAAATAATATAAAAATAATTGTTACATATCGAATAAAAGGTAAAGATAGTCTCAGTGAAAAAATTAAAAGACATAATGTAGATAATGAGCATAATAATGGGCTAAGTATTTATGATTTGTTTAATGATATTATTGGGATCAGAATTATCTGTATGAAGATTAAGGATGAAAGTAAAGTCTATAGTATATTGAAAGATTTTAAAGCTGAATCTGAAATACATAATATTATATTTAATGATAATATCAATAGCCAGCCTACAAATCAAAAAAATGGACATGCTATATTTAAGATTGATGGGTACTTAACTGAAGATAGTGATAAAAGAATTCCCTTTGAACTACAAATTAAGAGCTTAGCAAATTTATTTTGGGGTGAAATGGAACATTTACTATTCTATAAAAATAGCAAAGTACTTATCTCAAGTAAATATTACGAAAAGGAAATTAACTCAATATATGAAGAACTAAAAAACATTGATAATAAACTGACTTATATGGAAGAAGCAATGATGTCAGAATCAGATGAAGATTTACTTCAGGAAAAGATAGAGGTTTTTAAAAGGTATGCATATCTACATCTAAAAGAAACTCTGAAGGTAGAGTTTGGAAATTATTTAAATAATAAATATATATTTAATGCAGTTGGGGATTATATATTTAGGACAAATGTCACTATTATAGTAAATGAGAATAGGGTAGCAAAGGAAGCAAATGAAATATTAAGAAAAGTTCTTTATGTTTTATTAGATAGTAAAAGAAACGAACTAGACCTGTCAAAATATATATTTAATTCTATTACTGATGTGAAATTAGATAGCGAAATTAGGGATCTGCTGACAGAGATTATATCAGAACGGGAAAATGGATGGTGGATATATATTGTATTGTGTGGAGTATTCTCTTATTATCAGGGAAATGTTGATCTTACTGAATCAGATGAATATGATAAAGTAAATGAACATATAGATGAGTGTATTAAAAACTTATGTAATACAATTCACAAGGAGATTAATTTATTTACAAAACTATTAGAAAAAGATAGTGAGAAGTTTAATCGAAATGAAATAAAGGAATTAACATCGGAATTGGTAAAAAGATTTTTGCAAACTTGTAAAGTTAATAAGAATTTAAAATTTACTGAGAAGAAGTATGCGCAACATTACAATGAATACGGAACAAGGTTAATTAGAGAATTAGATGCAAAAAACCTTGGAATAATCGAACACCTTTATAATAATGATGCTTTTATTAAATCAATTACTTCTATACTTATAAATACAGATGATATGGATAATAAAATTTCAAGTCATGTCAAATCTTTAGATAATGTAGTATATGAAACGCTTGACATCCATCTAGAGGATATAGATAACTATTTAAAAGCTAATAATGACATTACAGTAAGAACATTTTTTAAACTTCTAGAAGGAGGGGAAGAGGATGGAAAATAAAATTAACCGCGATAATATGAAAATAAACCAAGATGATGTAGAAATAGTAATTACAACATTAACAGTTAAAGAACTTATTAGGTTCGCTAAACCAGACGTTTATAACTCATTAAATAACAAAACTGGTTATCAGAGACCTATAAATGATAATCATGTAAAAAATATTGTAGAATACCTTAAAAATGAACAGTATTCTATACTTCCAACATCAATAATTATGGCTATTAATAAGGAGTCATTTGAAATTGAAAGTAATAATAATTTTAGTTTTAATGGACAATTACGAATAGTTGATGGACAGCATAGAATAGAAGCGATGAGAAGAATAATAGTAGAATTAGAAGAGGAAACCAAATTATATTCAGATGAAGAACGTCAAGAGGCAGCTGATGAAATGGATGCATTTTTATGCTGGGAGTATCCAGTAAATATAATGCTACTTTCTAATAATGATAATTGGGATAGGTATGTTGAGATAAGGTCGTTTGTTGATATAAATAAAAAAGGTAAGACTGTTGCTACTGATCTAGCAGATACTAATATGAGTAATATTAGAAAATCATTAAACGAATTAAGTCAAAAACAAGCAGTACATCAAATTAGTTTGAATGTAACTGAACGCTTAATGTCAGAGGAAAGTTGCGTTTGGTATAATAGTATTAAAACTGGAGATGGAGATAGTGAAAATAAGATAATAGGTATTGGTCAGTTTAGTAAATCAATAACACCATTATCCCGTAATTTTCTTTATATTAAATATGGTAAGAATAAAGTATATACAAAGGAACAAATTGAGTACTTAGTAGATAAATTAACATCTATCTTGGAGAAGTATTGGAGAGCGATCTGTGAGAAGTGGAAATCTTCTTTTATGTATATTGAAAAAATTGACGCTTACCGTGTTAATTTTGATTATAGTATTCAAAAAGGGATCGGGGTTTTTCCGCTTCATAGACTTTTGACATCAGAATTTAGAAAAGAAAAAGAAATAGAAAAAGCCTTAGCCAATTCAATCGAAATTCTAAGGATTAATAAATCTAATATTACTGATGAGGATTGGGAAGTTGGGGGGCCATTTACCTCTTATAGTTCCGGTTCAGGCTATGCAACGATAAATAGAATATTAAAGGGGGAGGAAGAAAAAATAAATTAATAATAAACTTAAATAAGTTACTAAATAGAGTCATTTGTTAACTAGTAAATAAATGCATAACTATAAAATATGAACAATTATAAGAGTATCAGAATAACCACAATGTAAAAATGTGGTTATTCTTCATTTTTTTAAATTCGTCAATAGAAGTGATATGGTGAACTGTACCATAAGTAAATGAGGTTTTTATATAGGTTAATGGGTCTTAGGAGGGAACTTTAGCCAGTTACATGCAAGGTTCATTTTCGCACGTATGTACAAACCTGAGGTTATATACTCATTGAATAATATTATTTTATGATTTTGTAAAGGTACAGTAATAGAGTAGCAAAGTTAAATAATCAGCCTAGAAATGGGTTTAAAACAAAGGTTTTCAGTCTTTCGGTAACAATCACCGTTTGCTGGAGACCTTATTTTTTTATCTTATAAAAGGAACCCCGGCATAAAAAGGGCTAGTTAAGTTGACTGTTGCCGCAGGAGGTGGTGGCACTTACTAAAGAGATAGAATACATCGAAACATAAATATTGTTGTAAGATATTTTGGTATTCAAATACCAAAGTTTAAAATGTGTATTGACACTTGATTTTAGGTGTGATATTCTTAGTACAGTTAAAGATGTAATTGAGAATAGGAGGTATAAATCATGGCTAAAAAAAGCGAAAAAGCCATCTTTGAATATATAAATCTATTCAGAGGGTATATGGGGAGCGATTCCTACGTCCCTGCTGCACTTCTTGTGGCTGAGACTAAAGAAGAATGCTTTAACAGAGAAAAATCAGATGAATCGGAAGATCGAATCTATGAGACGATGCTCTCTGTGGCTGATAGGCTCGACATTGTTAATCCATTTAAGGACAAGGAACAATTTGTAAGATTATATAGAGCCTATGGTGATTTCACGGAAGATTTCGAGTGGGAAACCATTTTGGCGGAGAGCTCCAGAGGATTTAGATACATAGCAGCATCTAACGCACTAATTAATGAGTACAATAGTCGCTTCAAGCTTGATTCAGATACAATACTTATTGCTGAAGGAGAAAAATTCATCCCTAACTTAAAGAGGCTTGTTGATGATCATCCTGGTTGCAACTTCACTATCACAACTGAAAATACAATCAGTCTTCGTGTAATGAACAGGATCTTTGCTGGATACAAGAATGTAGATATATTAAATGCCAGCATATATCAGTATGGCTTTACAAACAACCGCTACGACCTAATATTCTCTGTTCCTAACTTTGGAACAAGAAACCTTGCAGAAGATGAAAATTTCATGTGCAGAGATCAAGATGCTGTAGCGCTTGAAAACCTTCTTCTTCATACAACTGGTGGCGGCGAGCTTGTAATCACGATGCCAGCAAGAATCACATATGCTCAGGGAAAGAACGGTGAGCTCAGAAGGTTTGTGCAGCAGACTTACCGTGTTAAGGAGATTGCTGAGCTTCCTGATGGAGCCTTTGAAGGAACGGGAATTAAAACTTACCTCATTGATATTGTTAATACTAAGCCAGGTGATGATGATGTAATAGTTCGTCGCTACAAAGCTGAGAATCGTAAAAACAGACGTGATACAGCTGACGAACTTGTTATAGAGGAAGAGACGTTTGTAATGTCAGATGAGCTTGAGGAACTTGGTGACTGGAACATAAACAAAATCTTCTCACAGCAAGATGATGAGTGGCTTAAATTCCAAGAGTCGTCTGTTCGTAAAAAGGCAATGGGAGATGTCGCAGAAATTTTCCGTGGGAAATCAGTATCAAAGAAAGATCCAACCGGAAGCATTGGTGTTGTAAACATCTCCAATATCGGAGCATACGACATCGATTATGATAGCCTAGATCACTTTGATGAAGAAGAACGTAAGATTACTAATTACTTGCTTAAAGAAGGCGATGTGCTCATACCTGCACGAGGTACAGCAATTAGAACTGCCATCTTCCATGAGCAGATTTATTCTTGCATCGCTTCATCAAATATCATTGTAATTCGTCCGGAAACAAAGATGCTTAACAGTACTTATTTAAAACTGTTCCTAGATAGCCCGCTTGGAGAAAAGATGATAAGTGGTGTGCAACAAGGAAGTACAATAATTAATATCAGCTACAAAGACTTGAATGCCTTAGAAATACCACTACCTTCTATTGAAGAACAGCAAAAGAAGGCTGATGAATACACAGAAGAGTTGACTATCTATAAAGAAACCATCGTAGCTGCTGAAAAGCGTTGGAAAGAGGTTGTAGAAAAGCTACGAGAATTTTGATTGGAGGTTAAATTATGGCGGTGTTTTATGTAGTACAGTCTAAAACATATAAAGAAGAGCGCGCTGGTGGTTATGTATGGTCGCCGAAAGTGGCAAGGAACGGAGCTAGTATTCCTGGATATACAACTATGTCACAAATAAGAAAGGGTGACACAATACTTAATCATTGTAACGGAAGTATTATATCCGTCGGCATAGCTGCTACCGATTGTTACGATAGTTCGAAGCCTGCTGCTTTTACTACAGGAGTGAGCGGCGGCTGGAGCACTGACGGTTATAAGGTGAACGTCGATTATCTGGATGTAAACCCAATAAAAATTAACGATCATTCAAAATGGATTACAACTCACCACAAAACTGGTGGAGTATTTAACGTTAATGGCGCCGTTAGTCAGGGCAAGTACATGAATCATCTTCAGGATGAATATGCAATTTATCTTCTTACAGCCCTTAAAAAGAAACAGACAGATGCAAAAGTTCTGGGTGTAATAGATGATGCCTTGAATAGCGTGATTGAAGATAAAGAGTCTGAGTACAATGATTTCGAGAGAGAGGCTATCAATGAGTTAGTCGAAAAGTCCGCTTCAATAGTAAAGCCAACTTGGAGCGGTGTCCGGGAGAAGCAGGACACGACAACTTCATCAGCCACAGGGAGAGAGAAACCAGTGCGTAATCCTAATCGCGCTGCAGATGCTCTGCTTAAAGCCGACTTCTTGTGTGAGTATGAGCCAGCTGACCGTACCTTCCTTCGCAAGAATGGAAAGCCCTACACTGAGCCTCATCATCTCATCCCGATATGCAAATACAGAGAGTTTCCATATTCACTCGATGTTCTGGAGAACATGGTTTCACTTTGTAGCCACTGTCATAACCTTCTTCATTACGGAAAGTTTGAAGATAAAATACCTATTCTTACAAAGATTTATAATGACCGTAAGCCAGCGCTGGATGTATGTGGCCTTACAATAACGCTCGACCAGTTACTGTCTTACTACAAATAGGAGGTGCACCATGTTAGGAGCTATCATCGGGGACATCGTCGGTTCCCGTTTCAAATGGAATAATAACAGAAGCAAAGAGTTTGATTTCTTAACTTATAAATGCAGTGTTACAGATAATTCCATCATTTCTTTGGCAATAGCTAAAGCTCTGTTAGACAGTAAATTAGATTATAGTAACCTGTCTGAAAATGCTGTTAAGCATATGCAAGGTATCGGAAAACACTATCCAAATTGCGGATATGGTGACCTATTTAGAGATTGGATACATTCTGATAATCCAACAGCTTATGGAAGCTACGGAAATGGGGTGGCGATGCGTGTCAGCGCTTGTGGTTTCGTTGCAAACAGCCTGGAAGAAGCTAAACTGCTTTCTAAATTAGTTACAGTAGTTACTCACAACCATCCGGAGGGTTTAAAAGGTGCAGAAGCAACAGCAGTTGCTATCTTCCTTGCCCGCTCTGGAAAGAACCTACTTGAGATTCGTGACTACATAACGAAGAACTATTACCCGCTGAACTTTACGCTTGACGAAATCCGTGACAGTTATGAGTATAACGAGAGCTGCCAAGATACAGTGCCTCAAGCATTGGAAGCCTTCTTCGAGTCAAAGAATTTTGAAGATGCAATCCGTAATGCAATATCAATAGGCGGTAACAGCGACACCCTGGCTGCTATTACAGGAGGCATCGCAGAGGCCTACTACGGAATACCTACAGAAATCAGAAAGCATGCGGTAACTTTCCTTGATGAGCGTCTACTTATGATATTGGTAGAATTTGAAAACAAATATCCATCAAAGATGGAAAAAGTGAATGCCGATGGTAGTGTTGGCATTGGAAGAAGCAGAGAAACTAAGGTTAAGACAGGAGATCGAAACGCTATGATACAGTCCTCTGTAGAAACAGCAGATAAAGAATTAAAAGATTCCATTCCAACCAACGAAGAAACAACTAGTCAGCAGTTATTTAATCATCTTTTTGAGGCTTGCAATATTCTTCGCGGACCAATAAACCAAGATGAGTACAAAAGCTATGTTACACCCATCCTTTACTTCAAGAGAATAAGTGATGTCTACGACGAAGAAACACAAGATGCACTTGAGCGATCTGGAGGCGATGAAGAATATGCCAGTTTCCCGGAAAACCACAGCTTCGATATCCCGGAAGGATGCCACTGGCAAAATGTTCGTGAGGCTAGCGAAAACGTAGGTGTCGCAATCGTCAGAGCGATGAATGGAATTGAGCGTGCAAACCCAGATACACTAAGCGGTGTTTTCAGCAGCTTCGATGATGCCAACTGGACTGACAAAACGAAGTTATCTGATGAGCGACTGAAAAACCTCATTGAGCATATGTCAAAAATAAAAGTCGGTAATACAAACTACTCTGCAGACGTTATGGGCGATAGCTACGAATTCCTAATTAAGAAATTTGCTGACCTATCCAAGAAGAACGCAGGTGAATTCTATACCCCGCGTTCCATTGTTAAACTTCTTATCATGCTGATGAATCCCCAGATCGGAGAAACGGTTTACGACCCCGCTTGCGGAACCGGTGGCATGTTGATAGAAGCCATCCGCTATATGAAGGGTGATAAATTGACTTACGGTCGCATCTATGGTCAGGAGAAAAATCTTTCCACATCCGCAATCGCCCGAATGAACCTGTTTTTACATGGTGCAAAGGACTTCAAGGTAACACAAGGTGACACTCTTCGCTCTCCGAATTATCACGAAGGCGGCAAGTTGAAAACTTTTGATTGCGTCGTTGCTAATCCGCCGTTTTCCCTTAAGAGCTGGGGTGCCGAACAGTTTAGTTCAGATATATATGGCCGAAACATGTGGGGCAGCCCATCGGATTCAAATGCCGACTATGCGTGGCTGCAGCACATGGTGAAGTCTATGAATCAAAAGACCGGTCGATGTGCAGTTGTTCTGCCGCAGGGCGTGCTATCCCGCGGCGGCAAAGAAGGCGAAATCCGTAAACAGCTTGTTGAATCGGATAAGCTGGAATGTGTCATTACATTAGTAGGTGGTGTCTTCTACTCTACTGGTGTCTCGGCTTGTATTCTGCTTTTAAATAACGAGAAAAAGAATGACCACAAGGGACGCATTTGCATGATAGATGCCTCTGACATCTATACCGCGCAGCGGGCACAAAACATCATGACTGATGATGATATTAGCAAGGTATTCAAATTCTACAATGACTATAAGGATGTCACCGAAAAGGTGAAGGTTGTCACTATCCCCGATGTGAGAGAGAAAGGTTATACATTAGCCATTAACAACTATATAGAAAAGAAAAAACAAGAAATTGTCCCTCCGGCCGAAGCACGCAGGCAATACTTCGAAGCATTCGACGAAATGCTGGAGGCTGAGGAAACAATGAGAAATCTTCTCATAGAAGGAGGATATGTCAATGAGTAAACGGATAACAATCGAAGAACTGCAGTCTTATCTATGGAACTCTGCTGTTCTTCTCCGTACCAGCATAGACGCCGGGGCCTATAAGCAGTATATTTTCCCACTACTGTTCTTCAAACGCATCTGTGACGTTTATGATGAAGAGTGTCAGCGGATCTTAGAGGAATACGGTGACGAAGAAGCTTTGGAGTTTGAAGAAAATCACCGCTTTCAGGTTCCCAAAGGCTCTCATTGGAGCGATGTTCGAGCGGTTTCGGAAAATGTCGGAGTTGCCATTGTAGACGCATTCCGTAAGATAGAAAATGCAAATTTAGATAAACTGCAAGGGATTTTTGGTGATGGTGCTTGGACAAACAAGAACCGTTTACCAGATCGTCTGCTGAAAGAACTCATCGAGCACTTCAGCACTAAGACATTGTCTATTGAAAACTGTCCTGAGGACGAACTTGGCCAGGGCTATGAATACCTGATCAAAAAGTTTGCTGACGACAGCGGTCACACAGCTCAGGAATTCTACACTAATCGAACCGTAGTCCATCTGATGACAGAGATGCTAAAACCAGAATCTGGCGAATCAATCTATGATCCGACATGCGGCAGTGCTGGCATGCTAATCTCTGCTATTGCGTACCTACAGCAGCAGGAAAAAGAATGGCGCAACGTTGCTATTTACGGTCAGGAAATCAATGCACTAACCTCTGCTATCGGTAAGATGAATCTGTTTCTTCATGGTGTGAAGGACTTTGATATTGTGAATGGTGACACGCTGAAATCTCCAGCTTTCATTGAAAACGGAAAACTCAAGCAATTTGATATGATTCTTGCCAATCCCCCGTACTCTATTAGTCAGTGGGACCGCGATGCATTTGCAAGCGATAAATATGGGCGCAACTTCTTGGGAGTCCCGCCGCAAGGTCGTGCCGATTATGCATTCCTGCAGCACATCTTAATGAGCCTTAAAAAGGAAACTGGCCGTTGTGCAATTCTTTTCCCACATGGAGTGCTGTTTCGCAACGAGGAAAGCAGTATGCGTGAAAAACTTGTTCGCAGCGATATGCTCGAATGTGTCATAGGTCTGGGGGCAAACCTGTTTTACAACTCCCCAATGGAGGCTTGCATAATTATTTGTCGAACAAATAAGCGTCCGGAGCACCGCGGGCAGGTCCTCTTTATAAATGCAGTCAACGAGGTGGAACGAAAGAATGCGCAGAGCTATATGGAAGATAATCATATCCAGAAAATAGCATCAGCCTACGTTAAATATGATACTGACGATAATTTTGCCCGCGTTGTCACAATTCAAGACATTGAAGACAACAATTTCTCTCTTAGTATTCCTCTTTACGTTAAACATTCCGACCAAGAGACCGAGGTGGATGAACGATCTCTGCAGGAACGTTATGAGAGCTGGAGAACACATTCAGAAATGATGAAACTTCGTTACATGAAAATAAATGATATGCTTGGGAAGGAGGCTGAAAGTGATGAGTAAAGTGTTATTAGGAGTCGTCGCCAAAGAGCGAAAAGAGACTTGTAAAGGTAGCAAGAATGGATACCCAATTGTTGGCCTTGAGCACCTGACACCAGAAGAAGTCACTTTGTCCGCATGGTATGATGACAAAGAGAATTCTTTTACGAAACTCTTCCGTAAAGGAGACGTACTTTTTGGTCGCCGACGTGCATATCTGAAAAAAGCCGCAGTTGCTCCTTTTGACGGCATTTGCTCAGGTGACATAACAGTTATTGAGGCCATCCCGGAGAAAATTTTACCAGAGCTATTGCCATTTATCATACAGAACGACGCCCTTTTTGATTTTGCCATTGGCAAATCGGCAGGATCCCTCTCCCCCCGGGTGAAGTGGGAACATCTAAAAAACTACGAGTTTGAGTTGCCTGATATGGATAAACAGCGCGAGATGGCCAAAATGTTGTGGGCTATGGATGCCACGAAGAAATCCTACCAAAAGCTGTTGCTGAAAACGGATGAACTGGTGAAGGCTCAATTTATCGAGATGTTCGGGGATGTTTTTAGTGATTCCACGATCTGGGAAAGAGCTCCTTTTGATGAGGTTATAACCGATGATACAAAGAATGGTTGTAAGATTGCAAAGGATGATTATTTAGAAGAAGGACAGTATCCTATAATCGACCAAGGACAAGGATATATTGCTGGATATAAAAATGAACCAGAAGGACTGTATGAAAGAGTACCCGCTATTATTTTTGGCGACCATACACGTATTTTAAAATATGTTGATGTGCCGTTCTTCCTTGGGGCTGATGGCGTAAAGTTGCTAAAGTGTAGCAGAAAAGATGTGAATTACATCTATTTGCACTATCATCTGATGCTTACTGATATACCAAACACGGGTTACAACAGACACTTTAAATGGTTAAAAATGTTAGTGTTAAGCATACCACCGTTGAAGCTTCAAGAACAGTTCGCATCCTTCGTCCTACAGAGCGATAAATCAAAATTTGAACTGGAACAAGCGCTTGCGGAGTTAACTGCCACTTATAAGAAGGTAATTTCTGAAAACCTGGGTTAAAATACCAAAAAATTGAGAAGTTCACGTGACACACGGTTCACTTACACTTTTTCGTAACTGAAATAACTTCTGGCGAGCTCATGAAGAAAGAGCATACCTTTCACGCGTGAATTACGCCGAATGAAGTAAGTAATAACATTTTCTGCCGGCCGACGCAAAGTTGCTGTCCGGCATGGATATGAAACACTTTATGATGGGAGGAAACGTTTTTGTTCAACGAAGATAATACAATGGAGCAGATGGTAATCTCAACCCTTAAGGGCAATGGTTGGAATTACATCCCCGCTGAAGAGCTGCCTCGAACTTATTCCGATGTCATGGTAGAGCCTATGGTCAAAGATGCCCTTATCCGCCTGAACCCAGAAATTGCAGAAGAACCATCCCGTGCGGATGAGGTTATATATAAACTGCGCACAATCATTCTGTCGGTGCAGTCACGTAACCTTATCACTCAGAATGAGCTCTTTAAGAAGATGGTATTTGAGGAAAACGCCTATCCCTTCGGTAAAGATGGTCGAATGATTCCAATACGATTTTTCGGCACAATGAAAAAGGAAGATCTAGTGCTTAACGAGTACATCGTCACGAACCAGTGGGTCTATCCCAAAAAGGAGGATGGTAAGCGACTTGACATCGTTCTGCTGATAAATGGTTTCCCGATTGCTATTGGTGAGCTGAAGACTCCGGTACGCAATGCTATAACCTGGTTAGACGCTGCCAGCGATATAGCTTCCTACGAAAAGAGTATCCCTGAAATGTTCGTATCTAACGTATTCAACTTCGCTACTGAAGGTAAATGCTATCGATATGGTTCTGTCGGGATGCCTATCAATATGTGGGGACCCTGGCATACTCCTGACCATAAGTCAGAAGGTAGCCTTGCCGATGTTAAAATCAGCGTAGGAGATATGATTACGCCTGAGAAAATTATGGATATTTTCCAGTTTTTTACCCTTTTTGCAACAGACAAGAAGCATGTAAAGTATAAGATCATCTGCCGTTATCAGCAGTATGAAGGAGCTAACCTTATCGTGCAGCGTGTTGTTGCTGGATATCCTAAGCAAGGACTTATCTGGCATTTCCAGGGCTCTGGTAAGTCATTGCTGATGGTATTTGCTGCACAGAAGCTTCGTATGATTCCTGAGCTTAAGAATCCAACTGTGGTAATCGTGGATGATCGTCTTGATCTGGAAACACAGATTACAGCAACCTTTAATGCTTCAGATGTTCCGAACCTAGTGTCACTTGCTTCAAAGGAAGAGGTTGAGAAATTCTTCAAGCAGGACATTCGTAAGATTGCCATTACGACTATTTTCAGATTTGGCGATGTTGAAGGTGTTCTCAATCCTAGAGATAACATAATCATCATGGTCGACGAGGCTCATCGAACTCAAGAAGGTGATCTCGGTGAAAAGATGCGTTCAGCACTACCGAATGCATTCTTCTTCGGACTTACTGGTACGCCTATAAACCGTATTGATAAGAATACATTCCGTACCTTTGGAGCAACTGAAGATAGGAGCGGGTATTTAAGTCGATATACCTTCTCTGATTCCATCAGGGATAATGCAACTCTACCGCTTAACTTCGAGCCGGTTCCAGTTGACCTCCATGTTGATAAGGATAAAGTAAATGCTGAGTTTGATGCTCTAACGGAAACGCTTTCAGATGCTGACCGTGCAGAGCTTTCTAAACGTGTAAATATGAAGGCAATTATGTATGACCCTAAGCGTATCCGCAAGGTTTGTGAGCATATCGTAAAGCATTACAAAGAGAAGATTGAGCCTAACGGTTACAAAGGCCAAATTGTTGTATACGATCGTGAGAGCTGCCTTATGTACAAGGAAGAGCTAGATAAGCTGCTTCCTTCTGAAGCATCCACAATCGTTATGGATACCAACAATGATAAGGAAGACCGTTATAAGAAGTATCGCCGCAGTCGTGATGAGGAAGCAAAGGTTTTGGATCAGTTCCGTGACAAGAGCAATCCTCTGAAGTTGGTTATAGTAACTGCAAAGCTTTTAACAGGGTTTGATGCCCCTATTCTTCAAGCGATGTATTTGGATAAGCCGATGAAGGATCATAACCTTCTACAGGCCATCTGCCGTACAAACCGTACCTATGATGAAGGCAAGACACATGGACTGATTGTAGACTACATCGGTATTTTTGATAATGTCGCTAAGGCTTTGGACTTCGATGAAGCCAGCATGAAGAAAGTTATTACTAATATCGAAGAAGTCAAGAAGCAGGTTCCTGCGCTTCTTAGAAAGTGCCTAAGTTACTTTATGGGTGTTGACCGTACTGTTGAAGGCTGGGAAGGCTTACTTGCAGCACAGGAGTGTATTCCTACAAATAAAGATAAGGATGAGTTCGCAGCAGATTACCGTGTTCTGAATAGAGCCTGGGATGCGCTGTCCCCTGATCCATTCCTTAATAAATACAAATTCGACTATATATGGCTTAGTAAAGTTTATGAGTCTGTAAAGCCGACGGACAATCGTGGTGCGCTTGTATGGGCAGCTCTTGGTGCTAAGACATTGGAGCTCGTTCACGCAAACATCGAAGTTGGCCAGGTTCATGATGACCTTGATATCCTTACGCTTGATGCAAACCTGATAGACGAGTTTATCCGTAAGCAGAAGGATGTTAGAAAGACAACCATGAAGGTAGAAATCGACCTGGTTGCTAAGATTCGTGAACATACAAATGACCCTAAATTCGTTAAACTTGGCGAGAAGCTTGAAGAACTACGTGATCGCCATGAACAGGGCTTGATTACTAGCATTGAGTTCCTGAAACTCCTGCTGGAACTTGCAAGAGAGGCAGCGCAGGCAGAGAAGGAAGTTGTCCCTGAAGAGGAAATCGACCGTGGTAAAGCTGCTCTTACAGAGCTCTTTAAAGGCGTTAAGAATGAAAATACTCCTATCATTGTTGAACGTATCGTAGCCGATATTGACGACATCGTAAAGATTGTTCGTTTCGATGGCTGGCAAAGAACTACTGCAGGTAAGAATGAAGTTAAGAAGGCGCTTCGCAGTGTCATCTGGATCAAGTACAAGATTAAGGATAAAGAAGTATTCGATAAGTCTTATAGCTATATCGAGCAATATTATTAATCGTTGGCTGCCTACGAAACAGTATGTATAAAATTGTATTATATGTAAAAATATTTATAGATTATCAATTTGATATGAAATTATCAAATTAAAATACGAACCTCTATCCCATTTAGGATAGAGGTTATATTTTGTCAAAAGAAAACGACCAAGGAGAATGTAAGTATGCCAAAAAAATCTTACAAGCTAAAAGATGCCCAAGGAGCAATAGACGAAACGAACTCTCCGGCAAAACGAATTTGTATTTCGCAATTAAAAATTCCCCCATTTCGCAACTTATATTGGACCATTCTTCACTAGCGAAATTTCCAGTTAATCTATTATTTTATTCTCGTCATTCGGGGCTTGACATGGATCCTCTGCGGGCATGATTTCAACCCGGAAGTCCGAAGCGCCAAGGCTTCCGGTCCCGAATCAGGGTATCATGCCCGCCACTCCATATAAAGCCCCTGGGGAGCAATTCTAAAAAAATAATTTCCAATCGAAAGGGGGAATTTTCAATTAATATTTGGTCCAGTTTTCAATTGCAATATACAACGAATTAACATTATATCTCTAAAACTGGTAAAGTCTTCTCTACAAGGAACGATCAGTATGATCTCCAGGGGATGGCTACAAATTGCTAAAAATGTTCCTTGAGGACAAGGATCGAGAGCATTATATCGTTGTTGCACTTGATACAAAAAATCAGCCAGTTTCCATCAATATTTGTCATATAGGTAGCTTTAAATGCTGTATAGTTGATCCTAGAGAGGTAATTAAATCTTCTATCCTGTCTAATGCTGATTCAATAATAGTTGGTCATAATTATCCATCGGGAATAGTGGAACCAGGCAAGAAAGAAACAGAAGTGACTAATGATTAGTAGAAGCAGGAAAAATTATTAGCATGTAATCGACCACATCATCGTTGGCGATGAAAACCTATACTTCTTTAAAAGAAAAAGGCTACATTTAGGAGAAGTGAATATATATAGGAGTATTTCAAAACATTTATAAAGGGTAGGTTTGAATTCGATATTAATAAAAGAGAATAATGATAGTAGTTTATAATAAAAAATGGTTAAAAAAGAATAGATGAATAGATTCTAAGTATTTATTTCTAAACTTACTTTATTATTTAATAAAGTAACAAAGCTATAAATCTCATGTAGTAAAGCCTCGGCAGATGAGTTCAGAAAGTGACAATGCGCAATCTTATTCCTGATAGCGGGCAGTTGTGAAAGTAAAATTTTTTGTCTTTTATTGAAAACTTTAAATAATGGAGGAAAAACGTTAAAGTAGTTTAGCAATTCGTGGAGGTTAATAACATCTATGGGTTTAATGAAGCGCCTGTGGTGTTTCATAGGGGCAATGTGTTGCCAGTTAGGACCGTATTCTTCGTGCATTTTTTCTTTAATAATTCTTCGTAGAGATGTCTCTTTAACATAAAGCTTTTTATAGGAAAACATCATAAATTGTACTTCAGTATTTTCCAAACTTATAAGGCTCCTTTCCTTTTTGTATTAATAGTAGCATTAATTTAATTTACATAATATTACATTTTTATTACAAAAGCTCCACTTTTGTACACATTTGAATCAAGTTGATTTTTAAATATATATTATTATTTTGAAAGATATTATATCAATTGCTCTAACCCAAATTAATGGGGGAGGGCTATTTTAATGGAGGAATATAAATGGAGAAATATCTTAGTAGAAACCAATTACAACTTCAACTTGATTTTGTAAAGGAGGAGCAGAGAAAACCAGCTAAAAGAGTTAATATTGTTTCATTAAAACTGGTAAAAGAGTCATCCCTACTTTATAAGGAACGCTCAGTGCGATCTCCAGAAGATGGTGCTACCTTATTAAAAGAGTTTCTTGGAGAAAAAGACCGTGAGTATTTTGTAGTTATTGCTTTAGATACAAAAAACCAACCAGTATCAATTAATGTCTGTCATATTGGAAGTTTGAATGCTAGCATAGTTCACCCAAGAGAAGTCATGAAGTCAGCGATACTGTCCAATGCTGCTTCAATTATTGTAGGTCATAATCATCCATCAGGGAAGGTAGAACCAAGTAGAGAGGACATTGAAGTTACAAAAAGGTTAGTAGAAGCAGGGAAGATTATTGGAATAGATCTTTTAGATCACATTATTGTGGGGGATAAAACGTATATAAGCTTAAAAGAGAAAGGTTATATTTAGGAGAGGTAAATATGTATACACAGGAGTATTTCAAAACATTTATGAAGGATAGGTTTAAAGTCGATATTGAAATAAGAGAAATAGCTAATGAAGCAGTTATACTAGGCATTGATGAATTGGATAATACAATAATTCCTATTGAGATTCAAAACAAGTTACCAGATTCAGTTCTATTTCAATTATATAGCTACCAAGCAGAAAATGAGTGGATTTTAGGCATTGCAATGGAAGAAGCAACCTATAATCCGCTCTTTTTAGTTTGTTTAAAAGATGGAGAACGAGTTCACTTTCAACACATAAATTTAGAAACTACTTGATGAAAGGAGGTGATGATTAGTGTGGGATAAAATTGTTATTCCAGTCGTTATTGCAGTTGCTACTGAAATTTTTAAAGAAGTAACAAAAGTTAAATAGTGAAAGGAGAAAATACAATGAAAATATTGCCTTGTTCGTGTTATTGTCAGTGCACTACATGCACAATTAAGCAAATAATAAAAATTATTAAAAGATAAGAGTCATGAATGTAATTTAAGTACATTCATGACTCTTTTATATTTGGAGGGAGGTGTTTTGCAGCTACTCAATCTATTTCAGGTACAGTTCAAAATGGTTTCTATTAAAATGTAACTAGTTTTGCACAAGGACATTTATTGTACATGTGGAGAAGCAATTAACACTCAGAAAAGGTTGTAATAGGGAGACGAAGTTCATGAAAATGATTCAACATATTTCAGATATTGAAGAGTTAAAGGCAAGGAGTAGTGTTCCCATCGAATACATCAAAGAAATTGAATCTGAATTTTTGAGTTGGTACGAAGCAGAGGAAACAGGAGAAACACTGATTGAATTCCGATTACCAACAGAGTCCTGTATGTATCACCTAGAAGGAAAAGAAGATGCCCAATTCATTGTAAAGCAAATGTTACACGTCGAATATATCGAAAAAGAAGAGCTAGTAGACTGTTCCTATTTTCGAATTGGAATTATGAATGATCATCAAATGAATGTACTATTTTTTGTGGAGGGAACTATAGATAAACGGTTTGAACAATGGTTGCAACAATAGGAGGAATGGTAATGTTTGAATCAAATAAACCAATATATATGACAAAGACTATATCAGAAAAACTAAGCAAAGGACACCGCGACTTCATTGTTCATTACATAGTAGAGAAACAGTCAACACTAGAAGACTATCTGCAAATCTTTGAATTCTACATTGAAAATAACAAGCAATGGCTTATACAAAGGCAGGAGGAACCGAATCGAGAAACAACCATCTGTTTAGAGCTGGTGAAAAGTGAACCTATAGAATGTAAAGTGTGGGTTATGGATCAGGGTGGAGAAGGAATAATTATTTTATTTCCTGAAGACTATTAATGAACTACTACTGCTTGCTTATGAATCTACTTATAAGCAAGCAGCTAGTATTCTTTCATACAATAATCGTAATATATATTTTTTTTTGCCAGCTTTTCATATACAGATAGAAAAACAATAAAATAATGGGTCTACGTATACGTCAACGTATACCATAATATCAACTTATATGTATACAGAGAGGGAGGCATTAAAAAATGAATCAATATTATGGAATGAGGAGAAAAAGAAATATAGACCTTAGTCGTCAAAGTCAATCTTTAGGCCATGATTATCAATACGAAGTAGAGTTAGAAGAAGATAAAGAGGTTGTTGAACTTGAGGAAGGATACGAAGAAATAGAGGAAGTTGAAGAGTATGAGGAAGAGGTACATTTACCAGATGATTACCAATCGGAACAAAACTATTTTATGTTAGATGGAAAGCCATTCAAACTAAAGCAGCAATTTAAAAAGGAATCTTTTTCGGAAACACATGTACGTGTTACTACCTACCTCGATAAGAATATTCACCAAATTATTAAGATGTTACAGCATCATAAGCAAATAGAGTCTATTACTAAATTTATTAATGACAGCATAAAAGACCAATTGATGAACAAGTATAATCAAGATAAATGATATCAATTAATATTTATTAATATAAATAAATGCCTCATAGCTCATAAACGGGCTATGGGGGAGAATAAAGACTTGACTTTATTTAAAGCGAAGACAAAAAATGAAATAGATAGAAAATCAAAGAAAAAGGGAGAAAAAATATTCAGACAACTTTTATTCGGGAGCAACTGCTCCCCATTCCCAAAGTAGTACTTCGCAAAATGAAGGTTTGTCTATTCGACATAACTGGAATTAGCGATTATTATTTGGGTAATAACTAAATCACAATCACTTTGATTGTTGCAAATAAGGAAGCTTACTGGTGGACAACCCAAGTTTGTCCGTGTCCATGCTTACTAAAGTCACTAAGACAGGTATTAACCAAATGCGAAGCCTGATACAAGACGCCTTAGCAACAAAGATTTCAATGGATAGAAGCGGGAAAAGTATGCCCAATTCTATGAAATCTTTGTTATGCTTTGGCGTCTTTTTTGTTGCCATTAAATGAAATCAAAGCACGGTTTAGTTCCATAATTGAAAAGGAGAGATGAACATGTACGCTATGTTTCAAAAGGAAGGATGTTTAAAAGGAAAAGCCAATCAGGTATTTATTCATACCTCAACTTCGGTAAGGTTACCGAAACAATCAATGGGTACAAGTGTACTAAAGTTTCAAAAAATGTGCCAACGTTTAACGGATGCTGCAGGATATGAACTTAGCGATATTCAATTAGGTGAAAGCGAAGTTAGTATTCAATTTGGCAATACAGTCTTTGACCCAATTGCTAGCTTAGACGAACTGAACGACCTATGGGATACAGTAAACGAAGCATGTAAGAACATTCTTATCCCAGAAGGTTGTATGAAATGGATGATTGATATCGGTCTCCATGAAGAGGAACCTTATGACCTAGATGTAGAGATCTTAAGGCAAGATAATGCGGAAATCTCAGAATTAGAAAGGTAGGATTTCGAATGGGAAAGAGCGTAACTGTCATTCTTCATGATGGACCGATTCTCTTAGAAAAGAGCAAAAAGTATTTCAATTCGATAGCTATCGATGTACCACGAAAGTACTTTGAAGGAAAACAAGGCCTAAATATCTTCCATGTAAGACGTGAAATGGAAGAAGGGTTAAAGTGTTACTTCGCTTATAAAGATAAGCTTACCTCACCAACTATTAACAGATCATTAGAAAATATCACTTATTATTTTGGTTTAAAACCAAGGGTTGAAGTAAAAAGTCTCGATCAAATTAATGACTTGAATTTAGGTATTGAAATTTCATTATGTTTTTCTATTGAGAAACTAGGTATTCCAATTAAAGCTTGGACAGCCCGATTGAACCTAGAAATTGAAGAAGATGGAGATGTCATATATCAACAATATTTGCATGACAAATATGGAAGTTTATAAGGACAGAATCATTCGAAGCCGGGAATGGCACTTCAAGAATATCAAAAATACATGATGAAAAGCGAAAAAGGAGATGGAACGAAATGATCATTAAAAAATTTGAAGTAGAAATAGCAAATAAAAAGGTGAATGTAAAGTTTAATCAAGAAGAAGCAAGTAAAGATACGGTCAAAGGATGTTTTGTTGATGATGTTGTGTTCAGTATTGATAACTTAGGTCCAAAGGAAAAGAAGAAAATCTTAAAATTTATGAATGTCTTAGAAAGACACTTTGAAATTGGAAATGTACTTGAAATGGATAACAAATTCCATTTTATGTGTAAGGTTAAAAATAGTTTAAGGCTACCAAGTATAGGTGAGGCTGTCAGCCATTTGGAGAGAGAAGTTAAACCGATAGTACCAAAATTAAATAAAGTTAAATATTCTTATCAATTGTTCGCTATTTTGGGTTTTACACACTAGGGAAGCATTAACACAAGTAACTCAAAAGGCGTTAAAAATATTAAATGATATAGAAGATATCAGTATTCATATGAGATGCATGTGAACCTTACTAAACAATTGGAACCGGAAATTAGTGAAATTACAGAGTAATCTATGAAAGGAAAGGTGAGGGGTTTGGATAAGAACTTACAAATTATTGATTATGTTATTAACTATGTTGACGGTAGGACAAGTAGGTTAGATCTAGTACAAAGGATTTATATCGATAACAATTTTACAAAGCGTCAAAAAAAGGCATGCGAAATTTTTCTTTTTGAACCTAATAAGAAAAATGCAATTAGGGCAATTGAGATAACTCCCAAAGCATGGTTTTTTCTTAAGAAGTTTACATGTATTCACGAGGACATCTTTATAACCATTGATAAAGTATTGGTAAGTACAAGAAAGAAGTCTTACGTTAAAGAATTAATAAGGCATAAAAATTTATTTGATTTGTTAGAAAAACTGCAAAAATCATCAAGTAATGATGATTTAGTCAGACAAATAAAAACCATAATAATGGAAAAAAAGTTGGATAAAAACATTAATAATTGGCGCTAAGATACCGGTTAGAAATGCTGAAAAACAACTGAGCTTTTTCAGCCTAATTAAGATTGGGTATGATTGGGATCAGCTACTCCTTATGAACAAAAAGAAAATTACCAATAACGTCCAAAACTTCTGTTTTTAGGAAGAGTTTAGGGCAGCCTCTTGCAAGACTAAAATGACGAGAAACAAGCCAAAAGTCAAGATTCAGGCATTAACTAAGTGCGAAGCATGTTACAGACGCTTTTTCTACAAAGGAACAGAAGGGAGCGTAAATATACAATCTCTCTGCGCATTTGTATGCTTTTGTGTTTTATATTACACCAACGGTTACATCAAAAAATGAGCCTAGAACAAGAGAGAAATAATAAGCCTAAAAATTGAATTAGAAGGGAAGAAGGAATAATGATGTTAAATAACAAAGCAAATATTTCATTTGATTTCACAGGAGATAAAGGTAAGGCGGAATGTTTTATTTTCAAGTATATAGAAGTCTCCTACTCTTTAGACGGATCAATTAATCAAAGTCTTAACAAAGTAAATCAATTATTGAATGAATTAAATATACACTTTTTAATTGAAAATTTTAATTATAACCCCGATGCTGCCAAATTTATCTTATGTAGAAATGCAGCAGGTTTTGAGCTTTTAGAGGATTTGGAAAGTGTCGCTAATGAGATTGTAACTGAAATTAAATCATGTACTGAGAAACTAGCTAGCATTAAAAAAATTAACCTAATAGTAGATGGTGTTTATTAATACTAAAAACGAGGGAGGAGGGATTAATTATGACTGAAATTATTAGCAATATAAATATTTATAATGAGCTAAAAAGATATCAAGAGTGGAATCTTCCCGTTTTTCCATGTAAAGGGAAAGTACCATTAATTAGGAATTGGACTAATAGAGATAAACCTACAGATGATGAAATTAATGACTGGATTGACAAATATGATGAAATCAATATTGGTATGACTTTAGGAACTCCTAGCCAAATAGTTGGAATTGACCAAGATGGGGAAAGAGGTTTAGAAATACTAAATGAATTAAGTCAAGGTGACATACCAACGACATGGCAATTCTCTACTCCTAGCGGCGGAATGCGGTATTTATACCGTATTCCAACAAATATTCAAGGTTTAAAGAAGTTTTCAAAAGTAGATACAAATGAAAGTCACAGTGAATGTGCTTTGTTAGGTGAGGGTCAAATGACAATAATGCCACCGTCTGTAGGATTAAATGGAGTTAGGTATGAATGGATTAATCACCCAATAGAAACAGAATTAGCTGATGCACCTTATTGGATGCTTAATCTGATGAAGAAAAATAATCAATCTAGGGAAACACTACGTCCAGAGATCACTCCACTTGCTACTCTTAGTAAGAGTTGTCCTGCTTTTAAAGAGGATTTTAAATTACAAAAGGATAGCGGGTTAGATTATGATACTTGGTTTAATTGGATCTCCCTATTAACAAACCTAGGTCATTCCGATTCGGCTGAATTATTTTCAAAGCTATCTTATAAACACGACCTTGAAAGTAAAGAACGACTAGAAAAACTAAAGAAGAATCCAATTAAAGGACTAACAAAGTGTATGACATTAGGTTGTAATGAACAGCAAGTTCTTCAATGCTTCAACAATGATATTCGACTTAATAAAAATGGCGAAATCCAAAACAGCCCTGGGTCATTTTTATTAAAACAAAAAAGATCAAAAGCTCCTCAATGGTCAAAGGATAAACTAAGATTAATAGGTTTTAATTTTCATAAGTCAGGTTCATTCAAAGGAATAAACGGTAATGTATTTGCTCGTCATCTGTTACAAAATTTAGATTTACTGCACGTTGCAGCGGGTGAACGATTTTTTACCTATGAGAATGGAATATGGATTCATTTAGATAAAAATAATCTTTCAAGAAAACTCAGAGACATTTTACATGGTTACTTACCTGATGTATGGTCTATAGTCCTTGAAGATAACTACATTAATGCGTTAAAAGTAGAAGCTAAGAGAGAAGAAATCCTCGACTCTAAAAAAGGTTATATTAATCTAGCTAACGGAATGCTAGATATTATAAACTATCAACTCATTCCACATGACAAAAAATATTACTCTAGTATTCGAGTACCAATTATGTATGATCCAAATGCTAACTGTCCTCAGTTTATGAAATTTCTACATGATATTTTTGAGGGAGACCAAGAGAGAATATCTATTGTAGGAGAGGTACTAGGATACTGCTTAACAAATGAAAACAAAGCTCAAAAGGCAATTCTATTCTTTGGTAGAGGTTCAAACGGAAAAAGTGTATTAGCAGATATACTTGCAAGTCTTTGTGGTGAAGAAAATGTGTCATCAGTACCTCTCCAAGAATTAGACAATTCTTTTGCCCGATATGAACTGGTAGATAAGTTGGTTAATATAGCAACAGAAAATGAGATTTCAAAGGATGGATTGAATACCCAATACTTTAAATCAATAGTCAGTGGTGACCCTATTCGAGTTGAGAAAAAGCACGAGCAAGGCTATGCCTATCGACCTAAGGTGAAATTAGTATTTGCTTTAAATAATTTACCCTATTCGCGGGATAAGAGCTTTGGTTTTGAGAGAAGGCTTCTAATTGTGCCCTTTAATCGAACTTTTACTAAAGGTGAGAAGGACCCGGGGCTTATTGATAAGTTAAAATCTGAACTTCCTGGGATTTTGAACTTTGCTATAAAAGGACTGGAGAGACTACGTCAAAAAGACTATGAGTTCACTGAATCAAGGGCTGTTAATGAAGCTGTTAAGGAATATACTGAAACCCTTAATCCATTAGCTAGTTTTGTATCAGAAAAATTTGTATCCACTAAGAATGAATTAGATAAGGTTAGTCATGACACTATATCAAGAGCTTATCAAAAATGGTGTTCTGATAATGGCCATTCATCTGATAAATTTGTCAATTCACGATCTTTTATTACAAAGGTAAAGGATACTTTAAAAGATAACAATATTCCTTTTGGAATAGCAAAAGGCGGTAATAAGAGGTATATAACAGGAGTAAAATTTAAGATTGAACAGGAAGTAGATGAAGAACCATCAATTGATGATCTGTAAGCAAAATGGAGTTAGTTGATAATAAATGTAACCTTTTAGGTCGATTTTATGAGAGAAGTAAATTGTTAAATAAGTATGAAGTTGCATTTAAAGCAATGGTAGGGCAATTAGGGCAACATTAGGGCAGAAAATAAGTGGTTTGCCCTCCAAATGGGGCTTGTGTTTCAAAGGGTTTGTGAATAGATGGGCAATAAGGGCAAAGGATAAGAGAATTGAAATATTACCATCCCCCCTACCTAATAAAAAGGGAGAACATTTGTAACCACATCGCCCCTAGCCCCTTAGCCCAAACTAGTAATCTATTAAGGAAACAAATGGGTAAATAAGTAGATATTATATACATGATATTGGTAGTAGGGGGATTTCTATGATGAACGAGAACGAATACAAGACACAATATAACTTAATAATTGATATCTTGGCTGAAATGATTTCAAATTACTTAACTAATAGTAAGGATAAAGATAAAAATAAACTAGTGGAGGTAGGTAAAGATGAATACTTCGTTACTAAAAAGTGAGGACTTTATTTTTAGTGAAAATACTAAAAGAAAAGTTGCTATATATGCTCGTGTTTCAACTATTGAACAGGCTGATGAAGGCTATAGTATTGATGAACAAGTAAGAATATTACGTGAGTGGTGTGACAGGTATGGGTATGAAGTATATAAAGAGTATGTGGACCGTGGTATAAGTGGAAAGAACATTCATGGACGTCCTGCCCTTAAACAATTAATAAGTGATTCTAATAACAATGAGTTTGATATTGTAATAGTATGGAAGATAAATCGACTTTCGAGAGACATTCTGGATACTCTTAGAGTAGTAAAGAACTTTAAAGAAAACGGAATAACATTTAAATCTTATTCAGAGAATTTTGAAACAGAGACACACCAGGGGGAAATGTTTTTTCAAATGATGGCTGTACTTGCTGAGTTTGAAAGAAAGCAGATATCAGAAAACGTAAAGTTAGGTATGATTGCAAGAGCAAGGGAAGGATCCTGGAATGGTGGTCAAGTATTAGGGTACGATACAGTTGAAGTTTCGAACGAAAATAAAAAGAAGAAATCCACTAAGTTGGTTATTAATGAAAAAGAAGCTCAAACAGTAAGACGAATTTTTCAGCTATATCTAGAAGGAAATGGTTATAAATCAATAGCTAACACGGTTAATCATGAAGGTCACCGTAGTAAAAAGAATAACCACTTTTCAATAAATGCAATTAGAACGATACTAACTAATCCAATTTATGCTGGGTATATTCGCTATAATGTTAGAAGAGATTGGAGTCAAAAAAGAAGAAATAATATTAATCCCTCTCCAGTTATTGAGAGAGGAAATCATACTCCAATATTATCTGAAGACACATGGAATAAAGCTAAAGCGATTCTTGAAAAGAGGACGGGAAAACCAAATAGAGTCCACAGTGGGGAATATCCTTTAACTGGATTATTAAAATGCCCAGCATGTGGAGCTGGAATGGTTCTGGGTAGAACTACTAATAAGAATAAAGATGGAACCAAAAGAGTGCTTGAGTATTATGTATGTGGTGCATGGAAGAATAAAGGTACTGCAGCATGTAATTCTAATAGTATAAGAGTAGATTATGCAGATAAGTATGTACTAAATAAAATCGCCCATTTTACCAATACTGATGAATTGATTAAAGATGTTGTAGAACGTATTAATAACGGAGATAAAGACCAAATGGCCCCAGTTCAAAAAGAATATCAAATAGTAATAAAATCCCTTGAGG
Source organism: Bacillus salitolerans (assembly GCF_042680805.1). NCBI lineage: Bacteria > Bacillati > Bacillota > Bacilli > Caryophanales > Bacillaceae > Bacillus > Bacillus salitolerans. The sequence goes on from NZ_JBHUEM010000001.1 coordinate 75,372, forward strand.
GTATTACTAGTAAAAAAGATAAAGTACTAGGACTTTTTGAAGATGGTGTATTAAGTAAGGGCGAATTAGTTAATCGTCTTGCAAAGATTAATGACGAGAAGCAAGTGTTAGAGGATAGACTTAAACCTCTTGAAATGCAGTTGAACCAAAGTAATCAAGTAGAAATATCAGTAAAAGTGGTTAAAGAGGTTATGACAAACTTTGAAAAAGTATATAAAGAGACAATTACAACTGAACAGAAGAAGCACTTGTTACAACTACTTATTAGCAAAATTACGATTAAAGATAGGAAAAAGATTGATACGATACAGATACAATTAAATAACCATGTGGTTAATCGATTCACTATAAAGGGAGAAGAGAAGTCGTCTGAAGATGATTTCTCTTCTCCTTTTTCTATTTATTTTAATATTTGAAAGGAGGCGAGTAATAAGTAATGAGCTGATCCCGAATAAATAATAGAGTGCCGGTAATTTATGATGTTCTATTCAATCATGTAAAAAATACACTCATAGTACCTTTTAATTTTCCCACTGTTTCGAGGGTGATACTGATTCAAATACTATAAGTCTGTATCTGTATAAGATTGTTAATGTAATAATTCTCATAACTCTCATACTAGAAAATGACTATAAATAAACGTTATATAAAAGGGAATCTATAAGTAAATGTCGAAATATTTTACAACTGGAAATAACTGTAGAAAGAGTGATTGTTATGAATAGTATTGGTAATAGAATAAAAGAATTGAGAGAGAAATTGGGGATTACCACAGAAGAGTTTGCTAAAGAGATCGGATTAACTAAGAGTATTATATGGAGCTATGAACTAGATAAAAAAGAGCCTAGTATTTCTCATTTAATAAAAATATCGAAGTACTTTAATGTATCGCTAGATTATTTGATTCAAAATCAAAAGTCCATTCTTGATCTTTCCTCAAGAGACACAATTAAAAGGTTTGAATTAGTACTTGATGATACAGCCATAAATGAAGAGGAATATCATGAGCTATTAACTTATATTAAGGTACGAAGATTAGTAAAAGCACATAAATACTAATAAGTTAGGAGAAAGTTATTATGGCATTTGAAAGACCACTTACAATTAAAGAAGTTGTTACCGACATTCATCGGAAAAAATATTTACTTCCTGCAATTCAGCGTGAGTTTGTATGGAGCACAGAACAAATTGAGACTCTTTTTGATTCATTGTTAAGAGATTACCCTGTAGGTGCATTTTTATTTTGGTATGTTAATAAAGAGAATATTAATAAATATAAATTCTATGAATTTCTAAGGGAATATCATGAAAGAGACAATACCCATAATGTTGAAGCAAACATCAGCGGAGAAGAAGATATAGTAGCAATTCTTGATGGCCAACAGCGTTTAACATCGTTATATATAGGGCTTAAGGGAACATATGCATATAAATTACCAAGAAAGCGAGCCGATAACGACTTAGCTTATCCAGAAAGGTGCTTATATATAAATCTCCTACGGGAATCAGAAGATTATGATATGACCTATGATTTCAAATTTTTAACAGGTAAAGAAGCAGCCGTAAGGGATGAAAATAACTATTGGTTCAGGGTTGGAGATATCCTTGATTTGAAAGAGCAATACCAAATTAATGATTACCTTTTTGAAAATGAGTTAAACATTGTAGAAAAGGAGAAAGCAAAATACGCCAATAAAACTTTGTTTCGTTTACATAATGCAATTCATATCAATAATTGTATTAATTATTATTTAGAAAAATCACAGGAGTTAGATAAAGTACTAAATATCTTTATACGAGTAAATAGTGGTGGAACACCTTTAAGTTATTCTGACTTATTACTATCAATTGCAACTGCCCAATGGGAACAAAGGGATGCAAGAAAAACAATTACATCCTTTGTGGATGAGATTAATAATATAGGGGATGGGTTTGACTTTAACAAAGATCTTGTACTAAAGACATGTTTAGTCTTATCTGATTTTAGTGATATTGCATTTAAAGTTGATAATTTTGATTCATTTACAATGGCTAAAATTGAAAAGGAATGGGAAGAAATTGCACAATCAATACGGTTATCAGTAGAGCTTGTTTCCAGTTTTGGTTTCAATTCAAAAACTTTGACTGCTAATTATGTAATTATTCCCATTGCGTACTACCTATATAAAAAAGGTAATCCTCATAATTTTGTCGAGTCGGTAAAAAATCTCGATGATAAAAGAAATATTCGGAAGTTCACTGTATTGGCTTTGCTAAAAAGAATTTTCGGTGGACAACCTGATATCGTATTAAAACCAATAAGGGAAATAATAAAGAATAACTTAGCTGGGTTTCCTTTAGAACATCTGAAGACAGATTTAAGAGTTACAAATAAGTCCCTAAGGTTTACTGAGGAAGAAATAGAAGATTTATTATGGACTAAATATGGCAACAGATATGCATTTTCAATTCTTTCACTACTATATCCTAATTTGGATTTCAAAAATAACTTCCATCAGGACCATATACATCCAAGGAGTTTGTTAAGGTCGAGAACAAAGTTAAAAAAAGCGGGCCTTACAGAAGAAGCAGTTGAATTTTGTATCAATCATCATGATTACATTGCAAATTTACAATTGATAGAAGGAGTTCCTAACCAAGAAAAATCAAATAAGATGCTTGAAGATTGGTTAGGAAAAACATATACAGATCATCATGAGCTTAAAGAATATAAGAGTAGACATCTAATTCCAGATATTGATTTATCAATAGAAAATTTCGAAGAGTTTCTGACTGAAAGAGAAGCTTTAATAAAAGTAAAGCTTTCAAAAATATTATTATAAATTAACTAGTAGGTATTTTCCAATAGACTAATAGGAAGTCCATTAAAGAAATTAAAATTAATTAGAATAGAAATTAAAAGAAATGTATTCAAAAAGCTCCAGACGGAGATCAAGTTGCGCAAATTCACTTGTTTGGAATTTAGTTACAATACTTAAAGCTTTCTTCAAATAATTTCAATTATTAAGATCCTGTGACGATAGCAAAGAAATTAACATAAAACATCAATAGAATAGATGTTCTTTAAATGGAGGTGTTATAGTGGAGGAATTATTAAGTTTAGAGCATTTTAGAGAAGTAAAAAACAAAGGGTATGGATATATAGCCATTACAGATAAAAACTTACCTAAAAACTGTATCCATCATACATCCTGTTACGAAGTGAAAGAAATGTATTTTAATCAAAAGGTTATAATTAGTAACAGAAAAAACGGATCATATTATTTTACCGAGGAACCAATGTTAGCAATTTATACATTTGAAAAGATGGAAAAATGTAAAAAGTGTTTCTAGCACTAAAATCAATACGGAAAACCAAACAGAGTTCAAATCGGGGAGTATCCTCTAACAGGTCTATTAAGATGCCTAGCTTGTGGTGCAGGAATAGTGCATGGAAGAAGCAACTAATAGAAAAAAAAGATGGACCCAAAAGAGTGCTTGAGTAAAAGTGAATTAGTCGATCGTTTAGCAAAGATAAATGATGAGAAGCAAGTTTTAGAAGATAGGCTAAAACCTCTTGAAACACAGTTGAATCAAAGCAATCAAGTAGAAATATCAATAAAAGTAGTTAAAGAGGTTATGACTAACTTTGAAAAAGTTATTAAAGAGACTGTTACTACGGAACAGAAGAAGCATTTGCTACATTTACTAATAAGTAAGATTACTATAATAGATAGGAAAAAAATTGATTCTATACAAATACAACTTAATAACAGTTTAGTTGATCGCTTTACACTTAAAGGAGAAGAGAAATCGTCTGATGATGATTTCTCTTCTCCTTATTTAGTTCACTTTAATATAAAGGAGTAAAAAAGCCATAATAACTTTCTTCATCTCAGGGAAATGCAATAAATAAGATTGTCGAAATATGAAATAAATTGTCAGGAAAAAAATGTTAAATATGTTTAAATAGCTCGTATAATTGTACATATGTAAGGATTTTCTCTTTTACTCGTTAAAAGTTGTAAATATAGGGAGGTAACATATGTCAAATATTGTAGAAGGAAATAATTCACTTGAACTTATTGTTTCTAATGCAATGAAATTACCAGGTGTAAAGGTAGACAGAAATGAATTTTTAGCAAAAACCCTTGCCAATCGTATAGGACCCCATGAATTAAGTAATGTTTTAGAACTAGGACCTATCGAAGCTGGGATAGATCCCGAAAAGATTAATAGAATTGCAAAATCTTTAATTGAAAGACGCACGCTTCAAAGTTCAGGAGCTTCTTTTGCTGCTGGTCTTCCTGGTGGTGTAGCTATGGCAGCGACAATACCAGCTGATACCCTACAATTTTTTGGAGTAGCATTACGTTTAGCTCAAGAGTTAGCGTATCTTTATGGATATAAAGATATGTGGGAAGACGATGAATTGGATTTAGAAAGAGTAAGGGGAGAATTAATATTATTTCTTGGAGTAATGTTTGGTGTAGGCGGCTCAGCCTCAGCCTTGAAAGTTCTTTCTTCAAGGATATCACAGCAAGTATTAAAAAAGTTGCCTCAAAAAGCACTAACCAAAACCTTCTACTATCCTATAATTAAAAAGATAGCAGCTATGATAGGGGTAAAAATAACAAAAGAGACATTTGCTAAAGGTGTAGCAAAGGTAGTTCCTGTTTTAGGTGGAGCTGTTTCTGGTGGATTGACATATGCGTCCATGAAGAAAATGGGTAATCGACTTAGATTATCTCTTCATGAATCGGTAAATTATACTATGTCTGATTTAGAAAATGATATAAATGTAATTAAAAAGGAAATGCCAGATATTATTGATGCAGAGTTTACAGAATTAGAAGAGGAAATTATTGATTCACAAAGCCAAATGAATTAGGAATAATTAACCCAAAGAGTTGTATAAAAGACTAAAGGGGAAGAGTTTAGTTTCATCTAATGATGATTTCTATTCTTCTTTTTTAGTTTTCTTTGAAATATGAAAATAGGTGGAGAAAAGGATTCTAGCAAAATATTAAGTTAAGTATTTGGATTATTTTGACTTAATTAAAAGGATAATGGTAAAATAATGGTAGATTACGCCTCGTAAAAGTAGTTATGAGGGAAATTGGTGAATTTCTGTCAAGCTTTATCTCAATTGTAATAACAAGGCTAACCCAGCTAATTACAAACGATAACGCTTCTGAATAACTTGGCATTTGGATACCTCCAATCGTCATAATTAACCAATTCAATATACTAATTATAGTATAAGCTATTAGTGCATTTAGTAGCCTCTTTATAGGTTAGCGATGGTCTATAATTTGAAAGGAGAGTATGCTTGCAAGGGTTTCTTTAATAGAGTAATAGGCTACGATTACATACCCTTGCTAGCTCTGCCAAATATGAATAAAAAAAAGTATCGTATAAAGGGTTATAAGCACCTTGATAATAAAAAATCAATTGAAAAAGTTAAGGGTAAAATCCAAAATCCTCGATGGGTTGCTGAACATGGATTTTATCCGTTTATGCATTTTGAAATTAAATTTCAAAAGTATAGCAGAAAAGAAAAACAACCAAAAGAAAAAGTGCGTAAAATTTTTTATGCCTCTCACATTGATAGCTTTATATATAAGTACTATGGAGACAAGCTAAATAACCACTATAATTATGTTGTAGATAAACTAGGTATTAATGAAGTTGCGACGGCATATAGAAATAATTTTTCTGGAAAAAGCAATATTAACTTCGCTAAAGAAGTTATTGATTTTATAAAAGTGCAGAAAAGTGCATATATTTTTGTTGCTGACTTTACTAATTTCTTTGATACATTAGACCATAGGTATCTTAAAGAGAAAATCCGATATGTTCTAAACAAGGATACATTACCAGACGATTATTATAACGTCTTCAAGAATATAACAAGATTTAGTTACTTTATTAAAGATACCATAGAAGCAGAGTTAAAAGCTAAGTACACGGAAAGTGAAATTAAAAATAGTTATAAATATTTTACAGAAGAGGAATTCAGAGCTTTTAAGCATAAAAATATTTACAAGAATTCTAAGAGCTATGGAATTCCTCAAGGTGCAGGTATTAGTTCAGTCTGCTCTAATATTTATTTACTAGATTTTGATGAAAAAATAGAAAAATATGTAAAAGGACAAAAGGGATTATATAGAAGATATTGTGATGATTTAATTATAGTTATTCCTATTGAAGGAAAAGTCCAGGACTATAACCATCAAATTCACCAAAAAATTGTGGATGATATAAAAGAACAGATTCCAAATTTAGAAATACAACCTGAAAAAACAGGCAATTATTTTTATTCTGATAATCAGATTACAGATTTAGAATTTAATGAGACAAAATTAGACTATTTAGGGTTTAGTTTTAATGGTAAAGAAGTTCGAATTAGAGAAAAGAGTCTTTTTAAGTATTATACAAGAGCATATCGTAAAGTAAGGATATGCAATCGGAAATCAAAAGAGTTTGGTCGTAAATCTTATAGGAGAGAGTTATATAAGAATTACTCTCACTTGGGTAAGAGTAAGAAAGGACATGGGAATTTTCTTAGTTATGCTGAGAGAGCACAAAGAATTTTTGATGAAAATTCTAATACAGTTAACCTTATGGAAACTCAAGTGAAAAATCATTGGAAGAGAATTAAGTCTCGTTTGGAAGAGCCTAAATAAATTATTTGGAAGGTCTGACTCTTTTCAAGAGTTGGACCTTTTTAATAATAATGCTTAGCTGAATCGATTAAGTGAGGTGAAATATAATATGGGGAAATCAATTGTAAAGAATCAGCATTATGTTCCTCAAAGATACCTAAGAAAATTTGCAGTGGCTCAAAAAAAGAAAAATAAAAATATTTACCGCTTCAATATTTTTGATAAAGAAAAGCAAGAATCAAGGGAAAATCAGAATGTGGAGAATTATGCCTCTGAACGATACTTTTATGATGTAGCCTTCCATAAACTTCTTGAAGAGGCAAAAGCGGAAGGGATTACTATTGAAGACGGAATTGAGGATTTGACCGATAAAGTAGATAAACAGCATTTAGAAAATGTATTTGCAACAAAAGTTGAAACCACAATGTTTGACCCCTTTGAAAATATCATTACAAAATATACATTAACACCAGCAAATATGTATACAAAAGTGCAAGTAGTACCAGAGGAAGACAAGGCAACAATTGCCTACTATTTGGCGATCCAATTTGTAAGGACAAAAGAGTACCGAGAAAAGATAATTCAAATGTATGAAAAAGGTACAAAGCTATTACTTCGGAAGGGTTTAAAAAATGAAATTGATTCTGAATTTCTGGAAAGTTTAGAAATAAAGTTGAAAGAAAATAGGGTTAATTTAATTCATAATGAGCAGTTAATAGACACAGAATTATTAGAATCATTTGCTCAGATATTTTTAAAACATATTTGGATTTTTGCTGTTAACGAAACAGAAAACTTATTTTATACATCCGATAATCCATTAGTTTTTTATGGTCATAAAGAGCATCAGGGGCTAGGTAGTAAAGGTGTAGAAATAATTTTCCCAATTACACCAAAATTAGCGTTAGTGATGAGAGAAGTTGAACATTTCCAAAGAGATATACCGTTATACAATAGATTTATTCATATTCCTAAAGAATACATAAATTTCTATAATGAGCTTCAAGTAATTCAATCCTATAAGTATATTTTTTCAAAAGGCGAAAATTTACGTTTGGCTTTAGAGCTGATGGAAAAACATCCAGAACTTAAGGATATTAATAGGAGTAGGTTTCTGATGGGATAAAAACCTCATTTAGATAAACTGCGGAGAACCGTACCACAAGTGAGTGGCAAACAGAATATAACCTTACTTACAATTAAGAAATCACATTATGAAAAAGTTCAATCTAATTTAAGTTAGCCCATTATTGTTTATTTGGATATCAATATTATATAAAAATAAGCCTTTATTTAATTAAGTTAGAATAAAGTGTAAATGCTAATCTAAAAATGTACCACTTTTGATTAAACGCTCATCAAAAAATTGAACACCTCATAACACTTTCCTGTAATCTAATAATTGACCACATTATTAGTTTCAGGAGGAAAGGCATGTACGAGATGGCTGATTATGAGTTTATCAGAAATTTACATTTTAAACTAGGGGGGTCAATTCGCAGGATCAGTAAAGAACAACATATTTCAAGATAAACAATACGTAAAATTCTTGACTCTAGTTAACTACCCAAATATACGTTAACTGTAGAGAAATCAAAACCCGTAATGGACCCTTTCATACCCCTAATTACTGATTGGTTACGAAAAGTCTTGGAATCCCCTCCAAAGCAACGTCATACATCAGTAAGAGTTTTCAAGAGATTACGAGATGAATTTCATTTTACAAGTGGCGAATCAACTGTTTGTCGACATGTAAGTAAAATTAAGAAGTCTCTCGAACAAAACAAACCAAAAGGTTTTATCCCACAGGAATTCCCGCAAGGGTTATATGCCCAGTTTGATTGAATGCGCTGGAACCGTTTATGCCGTGATCTTCATCTTTGCCGGCCACCTGCCACGGATCGTAATCTTTAATATCATACTCTAGCTTCCATCTTACTGCTAGGTGGGGCCTATTTGACGTTCATTTCTAACCTCTCGTAACGGAGTGCGGAAAGTTGCCCCAGGTATGATAAGTGGAGATGCATTACTACTAAACCTATTGACGTGGAGTCGAACTACGCTAATAATTATTAATATACCGTTAAGGTACTACTTCAAATTCAGAGTAATAGTTTTTTCGTTGTGTTACCTATTCTATTTATGAAGGAGGCGCTCATTGTGAGTCGTAACATCGATATTATAAAGCGAAACGACGTGAAGATAACAGGACTTGGCGATAAGCCCGTTATCTTCGCTCCAGGCTTCGGTTGTGATCAGAGGATGTGGAGGTATGTCACTCCGGCTTTTAAAAAAGATTACCGAATTATTACCTTCGATTACGTAGGTGCAGGAAAGACCGATCTTCGGTTCTATGACCCTACAAAATACAGTCAACTCTCGGGTTATGCCCAAGACTTAATAGATGTTCTTGCTGCTCTCCAATTACAAGAAGCTATTTTCGTAGGACACTCTGTCAGCAGTATGATCGGACTGATTGCTTCTATACAGGATCCTAAGTATTTTGAACGTTTAATTATGATCGGACCTTCCCCGTGTTATATTAATGATCCTCCTGACTACGCTGGCGGTTTTGAAATAAGCGCTCTCGAAGGTCTCATTGAGATGATGGAGAAAAATTATATCCAGTGGGCAAACCAATTCGCACCTATGATCATGAAAAATGAGGATCGCCCCAATTTGTCCGAAGAATTGGAGGAAAGTTTCTGTTCGACCGATCCGAATATCGCCGTCAACTTTGCAAGGGCGACCTTCTTCTCCGATAACCGTAAGGATCTTTCGAAAGCGACCGTTCCGTCGCTTGTTTTGCAATGCGCTGATGATGCGATCGCACCCACAGAAGTAGGCGAATATATACATCGCCGTATGCCAGGCAGCGAAATTCGATTTATGAAAGCAACGGGGCACTGTCCTCATTTGAGTCATCCTGAGGAAACAGTAGCACTGATTAAAGACTACCTTTCAAAGTTGCAAGAAATATGAATGTAGATATAAATCAGATGCCGTGTGGATTTTTATCACTGTCCACAGACGGAATCATTCAGTCGATTAATGATAAACTCTTGGAGTGGATCATTGCAGAGCGCAGCAATACTGAGGGTCGGCAAGTGGATGCCATTCTAACGGAGTCAAGCAAGATTTTTTACCAAGTTTATATTTATCCTATGATGAAGATGCATGGCAAAGTGGAGGAGATGTACTTCTCTTTGAAATCCGGCGACGGGTCTGAAGTGCCAATCCTTTTTAATGGAATATGCTGCGAACGGGACGGAGTGATTGTCTTTGATTGTATCCTTATCAGAACAGTGAATAGACACAAACTAGAACATGAGCTCCTTCTTACGAAGAAAGCGGCGCAGCAGGCCAAGCAATCGATCGTTGAATCGGCAATTGACGCCATTATTTTGGCAAATCAAAGAATGAAAATTATAGCGTGGAACAAAGCGGCAGAGGAGCTCTTCGGCTATTACGAACAAGAAGCAATCGGGCAAGATATGGAGATCATTGTTCCTGAGCATCTCATAGAAACGTACCGTCGAGGTGTGGAGCGTCTCTGTGCCTCAGGACAAACAATGGCGATTGGACGAATGGTTGAATTGAGTGGACTTCGAAAAGACGGCACAGAGTTCCCTGCGGAAATTTCTCTTAACTGTTGGCAAACGAATGGCGAATATTACTGGAGCGCGATCATACGCGATATCACAGAAAGGAAAAAGACCCAGGAGCTTCTTTTGAATTCGGAGAAACTGAGCTTAGCGGGTCAGCTTGCTGCGAGCATCGCCCATGAAATTCGCAATCCTTTAACGGCGATCAAGGGATTTCATCAATTGATGGAATCAGAGGGTAACGGAAATCCTTACTATTTTGAAATTTTGACAGATGAACTGAATCGAATTGAACTCATTTTAAACGAGTTATTGCTCCTTGCAAAACCGCAAGCTAAGCAATTAAAGCAAGTGGATTTAAGAGCCTTGCTTGAACAGGTTTGCATACTTATGGAATCACAGATGCATTTACATAATATTGAAGTAGAAGTGAAGTGCGAACAAAATGTCCCGACTTTCATTCAATGCAATGAAAATCAAATGAAGCAAATATTTATCAATTTTCTTAAAAACGCGATAGAAGCGATGCCAAATGGTGGACAAGTAATAATAATGGCTAACAACATCGATGAGGAGAGTGTTCTCTTACGCATTATTGACCAGGGTGAAGGCATTCCCGAAGACAAACTTGAGAGAATTGGGGAACCATTTTATACAACAAAAGAAAAGGGAACAGGGTTAGGGCTTATGGTTTGTCGTAAAATCATTGAAGATCATCAAGGATCGTTAAACATCACAAGTAGATTGAACAAAGGAACCACGGTTGAGGTGCTCTTGCCACTTGGGGAAAAGCCGCAAAACTATGTTCCATCGGGGCACTAGTTGCTTGGTGGAATCTCAGAAAGCTATTCATAAAATGCAAAAAAATAATGAGCAAAGAATGTGCCTATTTTTGGCCGAATCGCTAAGTGGACCCTGCTTCCTGTCCGGAGGGCGGCTTCTAGACGAAATACGCGAGACACGATTCTCAGAAGGATTTTAATGCCCACATTGCATTCGGAAACACACTCTGCCAAGCGGGGTGTGTTTTATTTCGGATTCCAAAGGTCCCCTTAGAACCGGCATAGAACTTGGTGATAAAGATAGCATCATGGATTTGGAGCATAATCCCTATGGAGGAAAATGGCCTCACAGCCTCCGCTTTAAACCGTTGGATAAAGCAAGATCAGACCACCGGTTCTTTTAAGGAAATGAATAACCGTTTGCTGAGAGAATGAGTTAATCTCTTTACGTAAAGAGCTCCAGCGTCTCCAAATGGAGAACGACATTTTAAAGCAAGCCCCGCTGATCATGGGACGAAAGTAGCTATCATACGGAATAACATTAATTGTTCTCGAGTCTGTGTTAAAACTACAGACTATTTTTTCGTCGATAGCCGCGCTACGACGAACCGTATCACAAGTAAGTAAATAAGGTAAAAAAAATACCCGAAGATACTATTATATACTGTTTTTTTCTTTGGTCGGCGATAATATTGATTTTCTTACTTGAAGACCACTATTCATAATCTCTGCTTGACCCAAAAAGTACAAAAATGCGAAAGTTGGAATTCGAGTGATGGATGTATTAGTGATTGAATTGACTGAAATAAGAACCAGAATGGACCGGATTATTTTCACTCTCTGTGGTGCAACGAAATTTTTTCCCTTAATGGATGGCTAATCGATGCGATGATTGTGTGAAGAATTATTTAACAAGCCGAAAATATACAAGTTATTATACATAACTTGATATTTTCGGCTTGATATTTTTGGAGATTTGTATGCCTTCTTTTTCTATCTATACATTTAGAGCTGTTTTACTGACCGGTAGTTGACTCGGTTGTTTTAATACACCATAGCCTAATATGATATAACTTAGACCCCATGCTAAAGGAAGGTAGATACCTGCTGGTGAGAACATCATTAAAACAAATAGAATCATGAAAACCGCACCTGCACGTGGTAATACTTTCGCACGAAATGTGACAATTGAAAATAATATACTTCCTAAAGTTAAACAAGCCATCATGAGAATATTAATGATGATTAAATCAGGCTTTGGCTGGAATCCTGCTAATGTCATATAGGCTCCTAGTGTTACAAGTATGTTCCCTACTGTTAAGAGCATAAAGGAAATAAACCCTAAAACCCCTATTTTTTCAGCTTGAGCTAAATATAAACCAATTGCACCAATTGTCATTAAGACACAGGCCGTAAATCCTGGCCACATTTCTTCAGGACTATCTTGGCCAAATATAAGTGCCATAGGTGTCATAAACAATCGGACAACTCCTGCAAGAATAGCGATATAAGCAATCCATTTTGTTATTTTTTCTACATTCATCGTATAATCACTCCACTTTATTATTTTTTACATATTGGGAACTAGCCTATAAACGGCCCTCCTTCTTTGCCTTCGTGTCGTTTATTTACAAATACATCTTATCAAGAAGGAGTTTCCCATTGAAAAAGGGAACGGTTCCTATAGGATGGGAAAATGATCTGGGAAAGTGAAAAGGTGGATTACGGGATTGGAAATACTTGCTATAATTTATTTAGAAATATGAGAGAGTGGGAGAGCGTTTATGAAGGGTGTTAGTAGAAGTCTGAGCGTTTTTCGTATATTTGTAGCCCTAATTTGTTTGGGGTTCATCACACTATTTATTGCGAATATCCCAGTTTACTATGAAAGACTTGCAACCGATTGTATCTACAATGAGTGTTTTGCCGCGCCTAGTCCCCCTCCAGGAACTGAGAATCTAAATGAAATAGGAATGAACGAAAAACTTTTTGCGTTATTTTATACCGTTCTAGAGTGTGTATTTATTTTCATTTTCTTAATAGCAGCAGCCTTGATATTCTGGAAGCGAAGCCATGAACTCATGGGCTTATTAGGAACACTATTACTCGTTTCATTTGGAATTTCTTTTGCCTCAATAATTTCTGTGCCTGCTGAAAATATTCCTTTGTTGATGCAAATCAATGATGCCATGAGCTTTATAGGATGGGGTTCATTAAGTGTTTTTTTCTTCTTATTTCCAAATGGTCGTTTTGTCCCCAAATGGAGTATGTGGATCTTTTTTTTAACGATTGGTCTCCTCTCTTTAACTTATCTAGAAAACCTACCTAAATGGGTTGTTTATTTTCGAATACTTTTCATCTTTGGTTTCCTGCTTTACTCCCAGATTTATCGCTTTCGAACTGTTTCGACACAAGTGGAAAGGCAACAAACAAAGTGGGTGGTATACGGTTTTTCAGTAGCAATCTCAGGTTTTTTATGTGTAGTATTCATCCCTTTATTGTTCAATCCAAATATATTTGAAGAAGGCAGCATTCAGTATTTTATGATATTTAATAGTTTCGTGTATTTTTTACTACTCCTTATCCCAATTACATTAACATTTGCACTTCTTCGTCGCAGGCTGTGGGATATTGATCCATTGTTGAATAGAACGATTCTTTATGCAATTATGGTTGTCGTAGTAATAAGCATTTATGTCGCAGTTGTTTGGTATTTGAGTAGTATGTTTAATACAAATGACAATTTTATTATATCCATTATTGCTACTAGTATCGTAGCGATTTCTTTTTCTCCCATAAAGGAGAAGGTACAGCAGATGATCATTCGCAGGATGTATGGTGAACAAGGAAATCCTTACTTTGTGGTAGCTTTGTTAGGAAAAAAAATACAGGAATCACAAACTCCTGAACAGGTGCTTGACCAAGTTGCGCGAACGTTAAAGGAGGTATTGAGACTTCCTTACACTGAAATCCAATTACTACAAAATAATGAAGCTATCACTCTTACACATAGCGGAACAAAGCAAGAGGAAGTCCATCCATTACCAATCACCTATCGAGGGACAAAATTAGGGTATTTAAATGTTGCTCCGCGTTCTTCCGGGGAAGCTTTTACAAAATCTGACGAGAAGTTATGGGAGGTCCTTATTCAACAGCTAGGTCCTCTTTTACAAGACTTAAAAGCAACTATGGACTTAAAAGCAATAAATCGAGATTTACAACATTCACGAGAGAAGCTTGTACTAGCTAGAGAAGAAGAAAGGCATTATTTACGCCGCAATTTACATGATGACCTAGCTCCGAGATTGGCTGCATTAGCCTATACAGCTGCAGCAGCAGAGGATTTAGTAGATAAAGAGCCTCATATTGTAAAAAATCTTTTAATAGAGCATCAGAAAATGATTTTAGGAACAGTTGACGATATTCGACGATTGGTATACGACCTAAGGCCGCCCACAATTGATGAATTAGGATTAGTTGAAGCGTTAAGGCAACGAATTCATGAGATTACATCTATAAGAAAGAATCATGACTCAAGCATTTATCTTACTTATGAAGCGCCTTCAAAATTATCCGATATTCCTGCTGCAGTTGAGGTTGCCGTGTATCGAATCATTTCAGAGTCAGTTGTCAATGTTGTCCGTCATTCAAAAGCAAGGCATTGTGGAGTTAAGATTATTCTTACAAACAATCGGTTAGAGCTTGAGGTGATGGATGATGGAATTGGTATATCATTTAAAAAAGAATTCATTTCCATGGGGGGACTCGGTTTACCTTCAATGAAGGAACGTGCGTCAGAACTTGGTGGAGAATTATCAATTGAACAAAGAAAGGAGGGGGGAACCCGTATTTTTGCGTGGATTCCCATCTCAACAAATACGACAATCAACATGGGGGGAATTAAATGAATAAAATTCGTGTTCTAATAGCAGATGATCATCCCTTTTTTCGATATGGTGTATCTACGTATTTAAAAACAGTACCCGAGATTGAAATAGTAGGTGAAGCAGCTACAGGTGAGGAAGTTATCAATCAAGCTAACAAATTAAAGCCAGATGTCATTCTAATGGATATCAGGATGCCTGTGATAAATGGAATTGAAGCAACAAAGAAAATAATAGGAGTAAACCCAAATATTCATATTTTAATGTTTACAATGTTTAAGGATGACCAATCTGTCTTTGAGGCGATGCGAGTAGGAGCGAAGGGATACATTTTAAAAGATGCAGGAAAAGAAGAGATTATCCGGGCTATTAAAACGGTAGCAGCAGGGGAAGCAATCTTTAGTGCAAGTATAGCTGCCAAAATGGTTCATTACTTTTCCTCAACAAGACCAGCAGCAAGTGAACAGTTATTTCCAGACTTAACGAGTCGTGAAAGGGAAGTATTATATCTTATTGCTGATGGCGCAATAAATCGGGAAATTGCAGATCATCTGCAGATTAGTAATAAAACCGTGTCAAACTATGTAACGAATATTCTCAACAAATTACAGATCTCTAGTAGAGAAGAAGTAATTCAGATTGTAAATATCTCAAACCTCGATAAATAAAAAGGTAAATATATAATAATGAATAGTAAAAATTCTTTATTAAAACCTTATTCAGAATACTAACGTGAACCTTATCAGAAATAGAGGAAAAAAGTGTACGTCCATTGTTATCTATTCGACAAATATCGAGTAGTGATAGGCACCTAAAACATTGAAACAAAATGTCAGTTTTTACCGTCTAACTCTATAGGGGTGATGTCAGTGAAAAAAATCATTTTAATGATGTTTGTTTTATTTGTCATTGCAGGTTGTATGCGGCAGGAAAATTCATCTGAAACACCAAACAATCAACCAACTGAAATTATACAAGATGACAAAGATCCAAACAATGAGACCGAAAACAATTCTTCTGCAGTTCAAGAACAACAGAGTAACAGTAGCACAGAGAAGGAAGAACCAACTGTGGAAGATAGTGAACATACAGGGATAGATACGGAAAATCGAACGATTGTAAAGGTGCCCATAAGAGATGAATCCAGCCAAAATCCACTTATAGCAAAGTTTATTGCCGAACTGAAAACGGTCATTAAGGAAAAGAATAAAGAAAATCTTCTACAACTACTATCAGACGAAATCAAGTTCTCCTTCGGTGCAGAGGAAATCGGGAAAGCAGGATTCGTAAAAAAATGGAACCTAGATCAGCAGCCTGAAAACTCTAGAGTGTGGATTGAGCTCCAAGACGCTTTAGCACATGGGGGAACACTACATGAAGATTCTTATACAGCTCCTTATATTTACCTGAATTTTCCCGAAGGATATGATGCCTTTAATTATGGTGCGATACTCGGAGAACGGGTGAATCTTCGAACGACCCCTTCTCTGAATTCTGAAACCATTTTGCAATTGAGCTATGAAGTGGTTGAAATGGTAGGAGAATATACAGAGGAAACGGTCAAAATTGACCAGGAGCTGTATCACTGGGTAAAGGTTAAGACACTGGACGGAGTTATGGGCTACGTTGCAGGGAAGTATGTTAGAACGTCAGTCGATTATCGTATAGGAATAGATAAAGATGAATCGGGTCAATTAAAAATTCAGTTTTTCATTGCAGGTGATTAGTCAAAAAGAGTATATGGTGTTTATATGTTGAGAGCCAAAAGTGAACAAAGAATGGAGTCGAGAAGGGACAGCAACTATGTCTCTTTATTTAGCCGGACTGTGGCAGAGTCCCTATCTATCCCCCTCTCTCAAAAAGGCATCGATTAATGGATTTTCAATGCATTTTTGCCTCATAAATAACCACGGTGGGCGGTACCATAAGACAAGGCTTTTTAAACTTTTTTTATGACTGCTTTTAAAACCAAAAGACAACCAAGGTAATCTACATATTCCTCGGTTGTCTTTTGGTTTATTAATTTTTATACACCAATCGCCTTAATACTATTTCCAATGGACCATTCATATTTTGTTCTTCCAATATAGTAGCCAAAACGGCAGAAAGGGTCCAAATCCCCACTGCAATCATAGCAGCTATACCGTTACTCACATGTCCTCCTAAATCAAGTGCTACTGGTGATAGGAATAGAACGAGCATGGCCTCATTCCAAACATAGAATGTTAATGAACGTTTCCCTAAAGCCATTATAGAAAGGCTAATGCGCCCTGGTCTTTTTAACTTGGCACCAATTATTCCAAAAATCGCCGCATAGGCTAATCCTCCAGCGATTCCTGTTAACATGTGGAGTCCGGAAATTAAACCTGCTATAAAGAAACTAGGGTGCCATACACTCCCTAAAAAGGATAAAGGTAACGATCCTAGTAAGGAGACAGTCAACCCAATAATGGTTATGCAAATAAGTGTCCTTATATGTTGTTCGGGTTTTGTTAAAAACTGATTTCTAGCAATCCACATTCCTATTAAAACGGAAGGAAGAATCGGGAACATAAAATGAATCATGATCGGAATAATAGGAAAAGAAAACAGGGTTAACATCATTGTATTTACGTATGTGTCTGTTGCTGAAACCTCTGGAGGAAAACCATAATTTCCGATTTCTTGCAGGTTAAAGCCCCAAATAATAGGAATAGAAAGACAATAAAATAAAGTGATAATAGTAAACGTTCGGATTAGTGCTTTGATTTCACGTGATAAAAGCCAGCTAACGAGAAGTCCTGCTAAACCGTATGCCATAAGAATATCTTGACCGCCAATGAAGACCGCTAATATGATTCCAAATAGAATTAAGTACCAGGAACGTCGTCGTATTGTTTTTAAGGCATCCCTTTCTTTTTTTCCTTTAGATATTTGACTTTCAAATGACAGTACTAAACCATATCCTAATAATACGGCAAACATTGCTCTTGCTCGGTTATCAATAAAGAACATGCCAAAAAGGTTCACGACGTGATCAAAGAAGTTTATGCTTTCCACCCTGTGCATAATTCCAGGTTCAGAGGTGTATAAATACAGTGGGGCATGTGCGAGTGCTATAAGTAGTAACATAGTACCTCTAGCTAGATCTAATGAATAGGCACGTTTTTTTCTTTCAGTTGTTCTATTGTTTAAGGGAACGGACATACTGATCTTCTCCTTGGACTTTGACAAATACGCCTTGCTCATTCAAATCTTTACGTAAATGCTTTGCTTTTTTGTATTTCTCTCCCGAATTGCACTTCGTATTACATTCAAAATAGTATTTATACTTGAACGAATCGCTCTGTCTAGACAATGAGTCTCTTTATCATTTTTATGAGTTCGTCTGAGTAATTTTCCACCGGGATAGAAGAATTTGCCTTTAACATTCTTTCTTCTATCGCTCCGATAATAAATGAAGCTACTATTTCAGTTTGAAAGGATTCAGTAAACTCACCATTTTGTTGGCCAACTTTGAGAATTTCCAATAACATCATTCTAAGAGCGTCTTCGTCATTTTCTTCTTCCATTCTGTAATAAGGCACATCCTCTTCATTTCGGGCATTAAAGACAATCTCAATTAATGCAATAGTATGTTTATAATGAGTTTCTTGATAGGCTAAATGTGCTTCAATAAAAATCTCTAGTTGTTTCGCTGCTGACTGGGCTAATATAACCTTACTACTAATAAAATCATGTTGCTTTGAAACTAAAAAATGTAATGTATGGTTCATTAGGTCAAGCTTATCGTTAAAATGATAAGAAATTAGTCCAGTGCTAATCTTAGCCTTTTTCGCTACCTTCGTTAAGCTTAAGTTGTTATATCCAACTTCTTCTAATGTATCGATACAAGCGAGAATAATTTGCTCTCTTCTAACCTCTGCAATTAAAGAATCAGTCATGCTATTCAACTCCTGAGTTACATTTTTTTGATTAATAAATCAAAAAATTGATTGGATGTTCAATTAAATTCTAGTAAGGAAATAGAATTTTGTCAAATGGTTAATGAATACTATGTATTATGGGATTTGAAAAGAGAATCAAAAAATTAAATAAGGGGGAATTTGGACGAAGAATGGTAATTTAGGAGCTAGCAAGAAAATTGAGGTGTCATGCATATGAAACCTAATTTGATGCATTACGTTTAAACGTACTTTTAATTAAGTACGGTTTTGAAATATATAAATAGAATAGAAGCTAATAATCAAATAGCTACATTTATCTTATATTTTGCAAAGTTAAATTACATTTTACGTTAGTTCGGTAGCCCTAGAAATGAATAGAAATTTATTTTTTGTTATATGGGTTTAACAACGAATAGAATGTTTGTCAGGCAAGAGTGATCGTTATCAATTATAAGATTCGATTAACTCTTTTTTTGTTGTTGTTATATTTTTTGAAAATTAACAATTTTTAAATTTGACTATTGAATCACACGTAACGTGTTGTTTTATAATGTAAGAAATGAAGAAGGGAGGTTAGGATATGTACACTATTGGAAAATTATCAAAAAGTACAGGAGTTACTGTAAGGACATTAGATTATTATGATGAAATTGGTTTAATTACACCTTCAGCTAAAACGAGCGGAGGTCATCGTTTATATGATGAGGACGACGTCATGCGGCTAGAACGTGTTTTAGCATTAAAGTACATGGGATTCTCACTGGAACAAATTAAAGACATATTAAGAGAATCACCTTCGACCTGGCAGCAGTCGATACAGCAGCAATTAGAAATGATTAGACGGGAACAGGAACGTTTAAAGATGTTAGAACAAGCACTTACTGGTGTTTCGTATTCCATTGAATTTGAAGGAGAAATCAATTGGTCCATTATTTTCAGTGTTATTCAATTGTATCAACAAAATCCTGAGGATGCCTTTCAACAATATAAAGATTTCTTAAACAACGAAGAAATGAGAAAAATTATGGATGCTGATGCAAGAATGAGTGAGGAAGACATCAAGGAATGGATGAGAATCATTAATGATATCAAAAATAACCTTGAAATTGATCCAAGTTCCGCAAAGGCACAACAACTAGCTGAAAGGTGGTTAACCCAGGTAGAGAATATGTTTGGTAATGATGAAGAATTACTGGGGAATATGTGGGAAGCTCTACAGAATTTAAAGGATGGTATTGCCTTTTATCCTATGGATAAAGATGTCATCCATTTCATTGAGCGTGTCTTTATTGCAAAGGAGGAGTCGAAATAATGATACTCACTGTAAAAGGGCTAACGAAGGTTTTCAATGGTAGAGGTAAATCTCAGACAATTGCTAATGATAATCTTTCATTTAGTATTGATGAAGGAGAGATATTCGGGCTTCTCGGACAGAATGGTGCTGGGAAAACGACATTGGTAAATCAAATAGTAGGGCTATTAACCCCTGATCGTGGTGATATTCATTTGCTAGGTGAATCGATACTTCAAACACCGGCTCGTGCAAGATCGATTTGTTCCGTGCAGCCCCAGTCTCAAGTGCCACTAGGTTTTCTGACCCCAAAGCACGCCGTTTCACATATGGGTAAAATGAGAGCGGGAAAATACTTTAATCCAAAGCGGATGGAAGAGCTTTTTGAGGCGTTGGATATGGGCGAATGGGTAAATACGGAAGGTGTGAAGCTTTCGGGTGGTGCCAGGCGTCTGACAGCCTTTTGTATGGCCGTAATAGCTCCTGGTCAATTAGTTATACTAGATGAACCGACAAATGATGTTGACCCAGTTCGCAGACGTTACCTTTGGCAAGTGATACGTGACCTAACGAATGATGGTACTTCGGTTATTTTAGTTACGCATAATGTGCTAGAAGCTGAAAAGGCGGTTGATCGCGTGGCAATAATAAATAAAGGGAAGTTTTTAGCTCAAGGGACCCCTTCAGAAATAAAGAGTTCCGTAAGTAATCAAGTGCGTATTGAGATCAGCTTAGCTAAAGAGTCAGCAAAAATCAACATACCAAGTTGGGCTCTTTCCTCCCATCAAAATGGAACCCGTTTATTGTTCTCAATGGCCCCATCAAACGTATCATCAACCATTGATTGGGCAGCAGATCAGGTGGAAAAAGGATGTATCATGGATTATTCGTTGTCTCCAACTACAATTGAGGATGCTTATATTGAATTAACTTCTAATAAGGTGGAGGTATCGCAATGAATATATTAAGCCATTACAAGTATGTTTTCCAAATGCAGTTTTTAAGAAATTCAGGTTTTTTAATCGTTATGGCATTCATTCAGATCTTGATATCGATAGGAATAGTTATTGGCTTTACCTATCTGATTCCAAGTCCCAATACTAGTTCCATCCTCTTTTTAGCTACTGGAGCCCCCACTATTATTTTAATTATTACTGGATTAGTTATCTTGCCTCAACAAGTCGGTACTGCAAAAGCAGATGGATATATGGAATTTATGCGAACATGGCCAGTCAATCGTTCCGTTATTCTGGGTGCCGATACAACATTATGGCTATTAATCACCATTCCAGGGATTGTAGTTTCTTCCTTTGTCGCACACCTATTATACAGTCCAGGATATGATATCTCTTGGACAGTAGTTCCTGCTCTGCTCATGATTGCCTTAACATCGATTGGGGTTGGATACGGATTCTCCTATCTTTTGTCACCAAATGCTTCACTTTCACTATCACAACTCATAATCTTTGGGGCGCTTATGTTTTCACCCGTAAATTTCCCGATGGAGCGACTTCCGGAATGGCTCCAAACACTTCATGAACTATTACCAATCTATTCAATGGCCGAAGTTATGCGTGCATCACTAGCTTCCTCTAACTTCGATGCAACCCTAGGGAATTACATGAATTTAATGGTCTGGTGTATAGTAGGCTACGGTGGTGCCATTTATATATTAAATAAAAAGTAAATGTGTAAAAAAACGAATGTTAGCTTAGTGTGATGAACCGTACTAAAAATGAAGGCTTATCCAAAGTAGATAAGCCTTTTATATTATCCTAAGACTATATGAATTCGTGGAAAATTAGTACGTAAAAAAATTAAACTCACTTTACCAGAAGATTCAAAGGTTTGCACAATTGAAGAATTAACTCAACCACGCGAAGTTTCCAATTAAATAAACTAAGCAGAAAGTAATACTTCCTTCCGAACTTCAAGTTTCCGGTAAAAAAGTGCAAGTAGCATCGAAGGAATAGAACAGGCAATCATCCCGATAAAGGCGTACCTAGGTTCAATATCAAATAAATAGCCACCGAAGATTGTGAACACTGCAGTCCCCCAGCTAAGGGCAAACGCGGAGTACATACCTTGTACTGTCGGTATTTGTTCTTGAGGAACGTTTTTGGTTAAGTATTTCATAAAAGCATAATGCCCCATCGCAAATGAGAAAGCATGTAAGGTTTGCGCCATACAGAAAACGATAACAGTTGGAAAGAAAAAAACCAATATCCAACGCACAGTTGATCCAAGTGCAGACAAAGCAAGTAAAGAGCCTACTGAAAACCGATGGAACAATCGATCTGACAAAGAGAAGAAAATGATTTCTGCAATAACAGCGATGTTAAGGATCAGACCAATTAAATAATGAGAAGTATCGATTTCTTGTAAGAAAAGATAACCATAGCTGTAATAAGAAGCGTGTGCCGCTTGAAGTAAAATCACAATAACAAGCACCATACCAAAGTGTTTAAAGGTGAGTAATTTTAGCAAACCTACTTTTTCAGGTTGACGCTTTTGCGGTTTTTCAGATAAGACTTGAGGTGCACGGTTAAATCCAAGACATACAAATACCAATGTACCAAGAAACAGTGCCCATAAAATCACTTCATCTCCAAATAGCCCGGTAAAGACGGTTAAGATCATACCGGCTGCAACAAACCCGATGGATCCCCACTGACGGCTTCTTCCATAATGTTTTAATTGTTTACTTTGCAAAAGGACGCCAGCAGCACTATCTAACGCAGGCATCAGCGTAGGGTAAAAAAAGTGTAATACTAAGGTGACGATGAGTAAGCTGGTAAAGGAACTTGCTGGTATATAACAGAGAATCGCAAGTAGGGTCCCGATTCCTGCTCCATTTAATATCGTTTTACTACTAAATTTCCCTGATAAATAAGGAAACGCAACTAATGTTGAAAGACCTCTTATAACCAAACCAAAGCTCATAATTATACTAGCTTGAGTAACCGTAATCCCTTTTGTATGGATCATCCATCCTGTCCAATAGGGTAGAAAAATACCCCATGTCATAAAAAAACTAAAAAACTGTTTACTCATCCAGCGTTGTGTGTTCATTCTGTATTCCCCCAATGGTTGCATGATATCATGGAAATATGAATGAATAATATGAGATATCTCATATTTTGAGGTGAATAATGGAAATTTTTAAAGGTGAAAAAAAGCGGTTATATGTGAAACAGAACTCGATTGCCCATTTATTTTCTTTTCCAGTCGAACAGTTCATAGAAGTACATGAATATCAACGTGATGAATGGATTATTCAAGAAGGAACGAGACCAGATTTTCTATTTTATGTGGTGGAAGGAAAAGCAAAAATATATATAACACATCAAAATGGGAAAGTATCTTTACTAAATTTTATTAATGCAAATGAATACATTGGGGAAATGGAATTATTACATGATGTGTACTATACAAAAGGAATCCAAGCTACAACCAAGACCATTTGCTTTGCGCTGCCTATTCATTACTATCGCACGCAGCTATTGGAAGATGCGAAGTTTCTAAGAGAATTAACGAAGTTTTTAAGTGTAAAGGCAACACTGATGGCAGCAAAGTATTCCCAAAGTCTCGCTTTTCCGCTTGAAAACCGGCTTGCAGATTTTATTTTGCAAACTGCGGATGAAGGGATTTATAAGGAAAAGCACGTTGCGGTTTGTGATTATTTAGGCGTATCGTATCGGCACTTATTGCATGTCCTTACACAATTTTGCGAGAAAAGGTATTTGCAAAAAGAAGGACGAAACTATCAAATTATCCAGTACGATGCATTATATGAACTAGCTGAAATGTTGAAGAATAAGTGACAAAGTAGACTTGCTTGTTGTGCCGTCATTTTCACTGAGTAAATGCAGATTTTTTTCTGTCATATAGAAGTTATAAACAAAAGAAGGAGCGGAGGGGAGACAATGATGGCAGCATTCCTAAAGGGTCCAAAGTGTAAGTCAGAATATACATATGAAAGAGGCCGTACATACAAGTCGGCCCTCTTTATAGTATCAATATTATGTTGAAGATTACTTCGAAGGATTCAATATTCACGCCCTAAAATCTAGAGGTAGGGTCTACAAAATTAAGGAACCAGGAGAAGACCTTTTCCTAGGAATTATTCGGGAACCTCTTGGTTACCAACTCCTAGTGTAAAATTGAAAACCGATAGGTAGATTTTAAGGATCTTTTGGTAACTCCTTTGGATCTAAAACGACAGAAGTTACTGAAAAATACTTTGAAATTACGTTAGTAAGGCTTTTGGTGCAACATTTTCTGAACAAGGGTAGATATCTTGCCCTTTTTTAGTTTATCTAGGGAAACGACTTTACCATCAATGGTTACAGCAGGAAATTTTGCTATCCCATATTCGGCTATTTTTGATTCCATCAAGAATGTAGTATTTGAGTTTACTGCATCATAGACAAGAAATGAGCAACGCAAGCAAGCGTAGTTTTTTACTTGGTTCTCGATTATGTCACTCGGAAAACGGCTACTATCTGTAAAAATTTCAATGGTTTTACCCATGCTTATCACCCTTTTTTAGTTTTACTAAGACAGGACAATCCTGTTTATTCCTTGGATCTGAATGGATAGCGGAGAAGTTGCTTGCTCTAACAAAGATTTGAAATATTCCATTCTGGCAATTGTTTCGTTTAATTCATGGAATTTTATCAACAGCGAATGTATACATTTCATCAGTTGGAAAGTGCTCCTGTTTGAGTAATGCTAATATGTGTTCGATCTCGTTTAAGGTGAATCCGATTTCCTGTGCTTTTTTGATAAGTAATAGATCCTCGACTGCTGATTCAGAAAAAAGTCTGTACCCTGAATGGTCTCTTTCTGGTGTGGGGAGAAGTCCCCTTTTTTCATAATATTTGATAGTCTCTACGTTTACGTTAGCTGCTTTGGCCACCTGACTAATTTTTAGATTCTTCAATTTTGTCATCTCCTCCCAACGGTATTGTACACCCGGTAGTATAGGACCGGGTCAAGTAATGAAATGATAATTAGCCCTACAAAAACCTTTTCTTAAATTGGAGAGAAATTCCTGTGGTAGATCATACTTGCAAATTTAGGTAATAGGCCGACTTACCATCAATAAAATTCGGATTATTCAGAATTATTACGGGTTATATGACTTTTGCACTATATATTTCTAAGAAAAAATGATATTATTGAACTAATAAAAATTATTTAAGTACTAGTCCATAGAAAGGCAAACTCATTGGAAGGTGAGGACGTAAGGCTACAGAACTTGGATGAAATCCTAAGGTGGCTGTGTTGCAAAAAGGATATATAGGGAAAAATTAAACGATAAAGAGCTTATATTTATCACATGGACAAATACTACTTTTTTCCTATAAAATAAACCACTCATAAATGAATAACTTTAGTGTAGTTTCTCCAAGGACATTGTGGAGTGAAAGGAATAAACATACATATTCTTATTTTTATACTGTGAGGGGATCCTATGTTAAAGATTGGGCGTTTTCATATACATACTCTAATTATGTTCGTCGTTGTATTCTTTGTATGGGGTTTACTATTCAGGGAAAATGATTGGATGCGATCATTAGGTGTAAGTGTACTTCAAATTATAGCTGGAGTACTGAGTATTAATTGGCTGTATATAGCTTATCGAAGATTAACCCATAAAAACAAGCGTTTTTGGTTATTATTAGGAATTGGTGTACTTCTCAGTACGAGCTCCAATCTAGTTTGGTTATTTTTTCAGATTAGCCAACGTGCTATTTTGTTTACGGATGCCTCCTATATAATTTGGTTGCTATCCTACCTCTTCTATTTGGCTGCATTAATTTATAAGACGAAACAAATAAGTACTGAAGTTCCAAATAGCCCTTATGTTTTCAACATTACTATTTTTATGATTACGGCTGCGGCTATTAGTAGTTACTTTTTAATCAAGCCCATAGCCCTTTCAGATTATTCCTTATTGCTTACAATTATCACGTTGGCTTATCCGATTGCTAGTTTAAGTATCTTGTTTGTGATTACCCTGTTATACTACCTGATTCAACATAATCCTGAAAAAAATCATATGCTCTTCATTATTATAGGTTTCTTTCTTCAAGTAGTGGCTGATTCGGGATATGCATATTTATCGATAACGGGTGGGTATGAAGTAGGGAACATTATTGATTTATTTTGGCTGATAACCATATTGTTAATTGGATTTGCAGGCTTCTATGCAAAGGAAGATGGCAAAAAAACAGTGTTAGAAATTAAAAATCCCTTTGAAAAAAGAGATACGGTATTCCCATATTCAAGTGTAATGATTCTCCTATTCCTAGTCATTTATAGTTATCAATGGGAGTTAAATGCCCTAAGCATAGGTTTAATTATTATATTCTTTATGATTATTGGTCGCCAACTAAAAATTTTGAGGAAAAATGAGAAACTTATGGGCGAATATATGTATTTAGCATACCATGACACTCTGACAGGGCTGAATAATAGAACAAGTTTTAAAGAAGTACTAAGTCAAAAGATGAGAAATTCAAAGGACAGTCATAACAGGTTTGCAATATTGCTAATAGATCTTGATAGATTTAAAGTTATCAATGACACTTTAGGTCACTTTATTGGAGATAGTATCTTAATAGAAGCCTCAAAGCGTTTAAGAAATTGCCTAGAAGTAAATACTCAAATATTTAGATTAGGTGGGGATGAATTTGTAATTATTGTTCCTGAAGCAACGGAATGGCAATGTTCGGTGGTGGCAGAAAAGATACTAGAAAAATTTCAAACACCTTTTATAGTTGGTGACAAAGAAATTATTGTAACCCCTAGTATCGGGATTAGTATATTTCCTGAAAACGGTCTTAACGTTGAAGACCTTCTTAAAAACGCTGATGCAGCTATGTATCTAGCAAAGGAAAGTGGGAAGAATAGTTTCAGATTTTTCAATATAGAATTAAATAAAGCCATGGTGAGAAAAATGGAGATAGAGCATCAATTAAGAAATGCTATTGCTACTAATCAGCTTTCTATCTTCTACCAGCCGAAAGTGGATCTTCGAACAAAAAGAATTATTGGGGCTGAAGCCTTATTAAGATGGGAACACCCAGAACTAGGTCCTATTTCTCCTCTAGAATTTATACCAGTCGCTGAGGAAACAGGTCTTATAGTCTCCATAGGTGAATGGGTTTTACAGATGGCTTGTAAACAAAATAAAATGTGGCAGGAAAAAGGTCTTCCCTCTATATCTGTATCGGTGAATGTATCCGTTAGGCAATTCCAGCAAGGGGACTTTTTAAAAAACGTAAGGGAGGTTCTGCATGAAACAAAGCTAGAACCTAAATATTTAGAGTTAGAGATAACAGAAAGTATCATGCAGAATATTAAGGAAACGAAAGGGGTACTAAATGGATTGAGAGACATGGGTGTAAAAACAGCGATTGATGACTTTGGAACTGGATATTCTTCGTTACATGTTCTTCAAAAATTGCCGATTGATACACTAAAAATAGATAAATCGTTTATTGATGAAATAAACGATTATAACAATCAATGTTCGATGGTAAAGGCTATTATAGATTTAGGATTAAATTTGGGGCTAACTATTGTCGCTGAGGGGATAGAACACAAGCACCAAATGAAAGTATTAGTAGAGAATAATTGTACTATCGGTCAAGGATACCTCTTTTCAAAAGCAGTTGAACCCAGTGAGTTTGAAAGTATTCTTTTAGCAAATCACTTAACACCTTTATCAAATTTCTCCTAAATTTTTAGCCCCTCATAAGGGGCTTTTTATTATAAAGAAAATATAAAAGTTTTCAGCAAGAGAATGGGCTAGCTCCAGTACCCAGCCACTCGAGGTCAAATAACCTAAATGAGTAAAAAGGGAAAAGCACCCTTTTTCTCATTTAGGAACAATTGCTCTGCCTTAGGCTATAAAAAAGTTATTTTGGTACTTGGCATACATTCAGATTTCATCCATTTGTTCAGATGATAGGGTAAGGATGTGTATATTGTATTTATGGAAGTACTATTAAAACGGTAGATTGCGGTACAATTTTATCCAGTGATAGGAATACAAAGAAATCAAAAGAAAATGTAGGACAAGCGCTGTAAAATAAATCACTTAAAAATTAAAAATAGCAAGATATGCAAATACGTACAAACATTAAAATTGATAAACTAAAGTTAAGATTAAAAGTGAGAGTGACTAGGATGGGAAATTTAAATCAATTTTATGTTGAGTCTATAAACAAAGTAATTGATTATATTGAAAAGGATTTATCAGAAAAATATTCACTAGAGCAGTTATCTAAAATTGCAGGTATCTCTCCATATCATTTTCATAGAATATTTAAGTCTATTCAAAATGAGAACTTAAATGATTTTATTATTCGATTAAGATTAGAAAAATCACTGTTTTTACTAAGAAGAACTCCTATTAACAGAATGGTAGAAGTAGCACTTGAATCGGGTTTTTCATCTTCATCAGCGTACAATCGTTCTTTCAAGAAACATTATGGAATGAGTCCAATAGAATACTTAAATAATATATATGATATTGATATGAAAACAGGTAATCATGTGCCTGTTATTACAAGAACTCCAATTAGAAAGTATGAAATAAAAATTCAAACTCTCTCTAGCAAACCAATTGCATATTATCGTGTTCACGATTCTTATAATGAAGAGAAATGGATGAAGGGTTACGTAGAATTAATAAACTGGGCAAAGCGAAAAGAAATCATAAATAGAAATACTAGACTAATTGGCATGTCAATTGATGATCCTGAAGTGACACCATTAGACAAGTGTCGATATGACATTGCTATTACCGTAGAAGAGCCAATTGAATCTAATGGATTTATTGGTGCAGGAATATTTAACGGTGGTTTAACTGCTGCCCTACACTATAAGGACACTATTGATAATCTCCAAGAAGCCTATGATTATTTTTTTGATGAGTGGCTTCCGAGAAGTCGTTACAAGCCTAGGCATTTACCTGCCTTTGAAATATATCATGAATCTCCGCCAAAAATAAATTTTGAACAATTAAATATGGATATTTGTATACCAATTGAACTTATTAACTAATATGGAGGTAAAACATGCTTGCATTTGAGAAAAAAGAAATAATTAGAGAGAACAAGGATATAGTATTTGGTTTTATCAGTAATCCAAATAACCTTGTTAAGTATGGAAAAGATGTTGTTAAAGTTGAGATTTTTGGGAGTAAAGACAACATATCCATCGGAACGAAAATAAACGAAACGAGATTGTTTGGTAAAAAAGAAATAAGTGCCGTTATTGAGGTTAGTCACTACTTACTTAATGATGAAATAGCGTTTCAGTCTAAATCAGTCGGTATGAGTATTACTTATTTTTACAGCTTAAAAGCGATTGGATCTGGGACTGAACTCTCCCTTAAGTGTTTCATTAAGAGTAATATCATAATGAAAATCTTTGTTCCTGCTATGAGGAAAATGCTACTTAAACAAGATGGTGACCATTTAACAAGGATTAAGGAAGTAATTGAAGGATACGAACGCAAATGAGAATAATGTGACATCTTATCATAAGACCATGAGATATGAATAGAAATATTGTTCATATTTCAAGGTTTTTTATGTTTGTCACTTCAGCCAAACATAAATTGTTGTAATTTATTGAAAGAAACTGGAGAGATGTGCTAATTGGACAGATTTATGAAAAACTCGAAATTCATCATTTAAGTTTAACCCAACGAAGAATAAACGACACTCTCCACAGAGGAATATTACCTCTTAACTCCTTAGTAACGTATTGACATTCAAGTTACTTGAAGGTGTATCATTCGATATAAGGGAGGGATTATGTGACTACATTTATGACGATAAAGGCTTTTTCAGAGAAGACAGGTATTTCTAAAAGTGCTTTAAGGTACTATGAGTCAAAAAAATTATTGGAATTAAAAGAAAGAAACAGTAGTGGATATCGAGTATATACAGACGATCAGATTGAAATAGCAAAGCTAATATCAAGTCTGCGTATAGCGGGTATTCCAGTTAATGATATACAATCTTATCTTTCTAGTGATGAAGCAATAAAACGACAGCTAATGGAAAGCTGGATTAAGAAATTAAAAAAGAAAAAACACCTTCTAGATGTGAGTTTACACTATTTAGAAAGGGAAAATAGAATTGAAAATATTTATTTAACAGAGAAGAGTAAGGAGAAGATTGTCTGGTTTTCGGCAGAGTCGGAAGTTGGAAAATTTCAGAAGCAGTTTGAACAAAAAGGGAAGCTGCTTGAAAATATGAATATCCCAATAAAAAACTGTTATTTGAAATATGTATCAGGAGTGAATCCAATAACTGCCCATATAGGTTTTGGTATTCCATTTGAGATTGAGATAAACGGAAAAACTAATATTCATAAAGTGGAAATTATGGATGCGTGTGTCTGTATCAGTATGTCCTATAAAGAACCGATTTCTAACATCCATAACGGCTACAAAACATTAATGAAATATGCAGCTGATCATCAATGGCTTCCGGCTAGCTCGATTCTAGAATGGTATCATGGCGAAAATTTTAGTGAGCTGGATTTACTAATGCCTGTTATTCAAATGGAAAAAAGGAGGGAACTGTAAGTGGTACAAGGAAGAGAGTTGTCTGTAAAAGTCATTGATTTAAGAGGTAGTTATAATCAAATTGGAATGGAACAGAGTAAAGAAGCTATCACTTCCTTCATATTGGAAAATCAGATTTCCCAAAATCTAAAATCAGAGTATGACACTCTAGAAGTAACAGAATTATTGACTGAATTATCCCCGAACCTGTTATCTGAGCTTGAAGGGTTGTCTAAAGGATTAAATCAAGAATTAGGAACAATACTACAAATCTTTAGTGGCTATGATGTAGATTTACCAGCAATGGGGTGTACTTCTCTTGGCACTGACCATTATTACGTGCGCAATTATGACTTTAGTCCTGATTTATATGATGCAAGATTAGTCTTTTGTAAACCGGTTAATGGATTTGCGAGTGTCGGCTTTAGTCAGCAGCTTATTGGAAGACTCGATGGTATGAACGAAAAGGGTCTTATTGTCGGCTTACACTTTGTGAATAAAACACATCATAAAAAGGGGTTTATCTCCACGACTATAGTTAGACAACTTTTAGAACAATGTGAGACGACAGAAGAAGCCATCAACCTTATTAAAAGAATTCCACACGGCTATTGTTACAACTATTCTATTATGGACCGACATGGTGTGAAGGTCATTGTAGAAGCTTCCCCAGAAGAGCAAGTCATCAACTTTTTACATCCATTAACCTGCACAAACCATTTTGAATCTGAAGCTTTGATGGAGAAGAATAGAGTTAATATACAAGGGTCCGTAAAGCGTAGAGACTATATTGAAAAATTACAATCGGAATTTGTATCACCTCTGTCAGCCTATGAACAATTTAACAACGAAACATCTCCACTCTTTTATAAAAACTATCAAGAATACTTTGGCACCTTGCATACCGTTGTCTATATCCCAAAGGATTTAGAGATAATAGTAGGGATTGGTGGTAATTGCAAACCAATGAGATTTTCTCTAATAGATTACGTGAATGATTCTTTCGTTTTACCTGAAACAATAAGCGGGGTGATCCGTCAAAAAGTGTAGGGTTCTATTAATGAAGCAATATATTGCTTTGGTCAATAACGAAATGTGTAAGGTAAGAATTACCTATCCTTGAGTGAATAAGAAATTTGATTGTATCTTATTACGATGTACTTTGTAATCCGGCTCAGCGCCCAGCCAAGATGAAATGGAGGCGATCTTTGCCATATCATCTACTCGAGGTCAGAAACGTTCATCAGTGATTTTTTCTGATGGTTAGTTGAACCAATCGGACTCCAACTGGAGTTTTTGTTTTTTTACCGCCAGTTGGAGCGGGATAACCTTAAATAAGTAAAAGGGGAAATGCACCCTTTTTCTCATTTAGGAACATTTGCTATGCCGTAGGCAAAACGCTGCGCTTGCCTTTTGTTCTTGAGCATCAGAGATAAAATAATAGCTAGATTTAAGTGGAAACCCCGTTTATTTTAGTAAGAAAGACGGGGTTTCTTTTGTTATAATGACCTATTTTGTACTAAAAGGTGAAAATCAAGAATAATCTCAAGTGGTTTGTTACAAACATGGATTTATGCTACCATTCAATGTAGAGATTCGATATTGAAATCCGATAATAGGGGGGGGACGATGTTGGAGGACAAAACAGTACGAAAGTTATTTCTAGGGTTCATTCAAATCCATATTTTGCACCATGCCCATGAACAACCCATCTTCGGTTTATGGATGTTAGAGGAGCTTAAAAAACATGGATACAGTATTAGTTCTGGGACACTCTATCCAATTCTTCACTCAATGGAAAAGGATGGTCTGCTACATAAAGAAGAAAAAAATGTGGAAGGTAAAATTCGAAAATATTATCAAACGACAGAAAAGGGAAATGAAGTTTTAGTAGAGGCGAGAAAGAAAGCTTATGAGCTTTTCAAGGAAATCAACTAATCATCATTTTTACGGATTGTAAAATGAGAGGAGGAAGATCAATGAATCAAAACTTAAAGAGGGAAAAGGGTTTATTAGCTACTTTACTCGAAGTTTTAATGGTTTCGACAAGACTTGGTTTTACATCTTTTGGAGGTCCTGTTGCCCATCTTGGTTATTTCCATGATGAGTATATTCGAAGAAGAAAGTGGATGGATGAAAAGAGCTATGCCGACTTAGTGGCGCTATGTCAATTTCTACCGGGTCCTGCAAGCAGCCAAGTAGGAATCGGGATTGGCGTCATGCGAGCAGGTGTATTAGGTGGAATTGTATCATTTCTAGGGTTTACATTACCATCTGTTTTTGCCCTAATTATCTTTGCTTTAATACTCAAAGGATTTAATATTGGTTCTGCTGGTTGGATTCATGGGTTAAAAATTGTTGCGGTTGCTGTAGTTGCTCATGCCATAGTTGGAATGGCCCAAAAACTTACACCAGACTTAAAGAGAAAAGCTATTGCCTTATTGGCACTTGTTGTGACACTGCTATGGCAAACATCCTTTACACAGATCGGAATAATTCTTTTATCTGCATGTATTGGCTTTATATTGTATAAATTTCAGAAAGAAGAGACAGATTCTAGAGTTCATTTTCCCATCTCACGTACATTTGCAACAGTTTGTCTTGTTTTGTTTTTTGGATTACTGATTCTTCTACCTCTTGTAAGGGAGCTGACGAACTATCATTGGATTGCGATGTTTGATAGCTTTTATCGATCTGGATCACTTGTATTTGGTGGAGGACATGTTGTATTACCATTACTTGAACGTGAATTTGTGCCGACAGGATGGCTAAGTGAAGAAGCATTTCTAGCTGGATATGGAGCTGCACAAGCTGTACCGGGTCCATTGTTTACATTTGCCGCTTATCTTGGTGCTGTTATGAATGGATGGGTGGGAGGTATCGTAGCAACAGTTGCTATCTTTTTACCGGCATTTTTATTAATTCTAGGAACGCTCCCATTTTGGGATAGTCTAAGGCAAAGTCCAAAGGTAAAAGGTGCGCTTATGGGTGTTAATGCAGCAGTGGTAGGAATATTAATATCTGCATTTTACCAACCAATATGGACTAGTTCCATTCTAACACCAATTGATTTTGCATTTGCCGCTATCTTATTTAGTATGTTGGTATATTGGAAGCTTCCGCCTTGGATTATTGTTATAACTGGAGCGGTTGGAGGAGCTCTTTTATCGATTGGCTAATTTAGAGGAAAGGAAACACCCCAAACAGTAAGATATAATCAATCTTCTCTTGGGGTGATTTTACTAGCCTGCAATAGAAAGAAACTGTGAAAATGTTGTTTAGAAAAAAATGAAATGATCAATCTTCTTTATATTTTTCCTTCACGATACCAGAACCTATTCCCCCACCAACCATAAAAAATAAGGATCCAAAGTTCCAAAAAAATGAACCGCCAACGAGGTTTATATCAAGCGGTGTGATTTTATTTAACAGAAGAATGCCTAATTTTAGGATTAAAAGAGCGACACCAATCAAAAATAATACATCAAATATAATTTTTAGATTCGGATGTGCTAATTGTTTGCTATCCTTAATCACTTTCTCTTTCAACTCTTCATCACTCCTTAATAATTCGTCTATCGTTACACCTAAAAGATCACTTATTTTGATCAGTATTTCAATACTAGGGTAATTTTGACTATTTTCCCATTTGGAAACGGACTGTCGACTTACATAGAGCTTTTCGGCCAATTCTTCTTGAGACCACCCCTTATTCTTTCGTTCGCTTTTTAATTTATCACCAAAAATCATTCTTCCTATCTCCTTTTTGCAATCTATAATCGATTATTGGTATGGTCAGTGATAAAAGTAAAGAAAAATGTAGTTGCTTTAAGTTGCAACTACTAGTTGCCAGTCATAAGCATGATTATACCGCGGTTTTAACTGGTCATCATAGAGTGGGATTATTTTCATTTTCCTTCACTAAAAACCACTTGAGTATCCTTTGTTCTTAATTAATACAAGGCTCTTGTATTTGTTTTAAGATGTGTAAAAAAATGGTCTTTAGTATGGATATTACCATATATTTGTGATTTAAGAACTATAAACAGAATGGGTGAAATGGGTAATATGTATTATTTTTGCGTAAGGATGCAACTAAATTAGTAGAAGATATTGCCAGATTATGTAGAGTTGTGTCTAAATATTAAATAGGTATTAAGTCAGATATTAGTCTCATCATCTTAACGAAATGGCAAATTCGGTGAAAACCGGAGGCGCAAAGTCACAGGTCTAAAGCGTATTGCTATGATGGCTGGACTACCGAATTGGGATACATATTACTAGTTTATAGTTTCATTCATTATTTGAAGACCATTACCCGTTGAGCGTTGAGTTATTTGTCTTTTTACTCTCATAAATTACTTGAAGGAGAGAAAGATGAAAAAAATAGTTATTACTTTATTAGCACTAATTTTATTTATTCCTGTTAATTCAACTAATGCAGCAACAAAAGAATTTACTGATGTACCTAACGATTTTTGGGCATATGAGGAAATTAAATACTTAACTTCTAAAGGAGTAATAAGTGGTTATCAAGATGGTACATTCAAACCGAATAATCCTGTTTCAAGAGCACAAGCAGTTGTAATGCTCGCTCGCGCTCTTGATTTACCATTAGATAATAGAAGAAACCCATTTTATGATGTATCAAGTAACCATTGGGCTGTACAAGAGATCTCTGCAATTGCAGAAGAGGGCATTTTCCCAATGTTTGAAAAGTTTGAACCAGATCAACCCTTAACAAGAGAATTAATGTCATATTCATTAACAAAAGCTTATTATCTACCAAATTTTATGAGTGATTTAGAGTTTGCAGATGTTCCATATAATAATAAATACAAGGAAAATATTTCTGCAATTTTATCCAATCGAATTACAGTACCATACGCAGATAATACGTTTAAGCCACTTGGATCAGTTACTCGAGCACAATTCTCAGTATTTATGGCAAGAGTTTTAGAACCAAGTTTTAGAAAAGGTGAAGCCTTAAATAAAGAGTTAATCTATACATTAACTGATCAAGATATACTAGAAGCAATTGAACTTGGAAAAAGCCAAGAGTCTGTGAATGATCTTATTTTAAATGATCAGCTAATTCTTGACCGTCAAACCTATGAAGCATTTATTCCTACGGTATCATTAATAACTCCAAAATCATATGCATCTATGATAACACTGGAATACTTAAAAAATGGTGAAGACGTTACGCTTGAAAAGATTAGAAAAGATGTAAAAGAATTATATCCAACTGAATATATTTATTTCTTTGTTCAGACCTATCATGAAGTAGGAGATCAAAAAGAGGACTCTGTTTTTATCGTACAAGATCATCTGCAGCGTGAGCCTGAGGAAATGGTTAAGGCAGCCACTTTTAATGCACCTATTGGTGAAGGGGAATTAGCTCAAGAGGTTGTTGTAAATAATTATTTGGTCGCATTCAAATCTACTAACCTAGATTTTGATATGGAAGCAAGAATGGACATTCGTATTGATGATGAACTAAACCGTCGAATGAATACATTTGAATATATTATTAATTTTGCCAAATATACAGAATAGCATTTAAATAAATACTAGAAATAGTTTTAGCTTACTGATAATAATTTCAGTAAGCTTTTTGTCTTTTATTAGGGGGATAAAGTGCCCAGTGATCTTATAAAGAATAGAGTTTGGGATATCGATAAGGAATCATTATCTTTTAATTTCTAATTCATAGGGAAAGATTGTCCATCCATGAGCATACAATCTATCATGCCATAAATTGGTTCACATAAGGGGTGAGGATGAAGGAATGGATATCGGATTACTGGTGGTTCTTATTCTTGTGTTATTGTTACCATTAACCAATAGAGTTGTAGAGAGAAATTTAGAGCTGTTCATTTTTTGCAGCGGCTTAGCAGCTGCATGGATTACTGAAGTGATGAGTGCAGCCTTATTTCTTGAATCAGCAAAGGATCCGATTACGATAACAGTGGCAGTTTTGATTGCAGGGTTATTGTTCAAATGGCTTCATAGTCCAATTGTGAGAACCATTACAACTATTAGTAGCTTGCTACCTTATCGTGTTTTTATTGCCTTTTGTGTAATTTTGTTAGGTGCCCTTTCTAGCGTGATAACAGCTATTATTGCTGCATTAGTATTAGTATTAATTGTATCATCCCTTCAATTTGAACGGAAAGCGATGATTCGATTTGTCATTCTCTCTTGTTATTCAATTGGTTTAGGAGCAGCATTAACTCCTATTGGAGAACCACTCTCAACAGTAGCTATAAGTAAGTTAAATGGTGACTTTTTCTATTTCATCCGGTTGTTGGGTCCAGAAATTTTTATTGCATTAGTGGCATTTGGCTTACTAGCCTCATATTTTGTAGCTCCACATTCGAAAAATAATTCAAATTTAGTTATCCGAAATAACGAGAGTGAAAGCTATGAAGATATATTAACAAGAGCACTAAAAATCTATTTCTTTGTAATGGGACTTACATTTCTAGGAGCAGGGTTTGAACCTCTAATTAACCGATATTTTATACACCTTAACCCCTCATTACTTTATTGGATAAATATGATTTCCGCTGTGTTAGATAATGCGACACTAACTGCTGCAGAAATAAGTGCAGTCATGAGTCATTCAACAATTAGATCCATATTATTGGGTTTACTCATAAGCGGAGGGATGTTAATCCCAGGCAATATCCCGAATATTATCGCTGCGGGAAAACTTAAGATTACGAGTAAAGAATGGGCGAGATTTGCCATTCCAATAGGTTTTCTAACCATGTTACTATATTACTTCGCGATGATGCTGTTTAGATAAGACTAGCTTATTTCACAAATAGGGAATATTGCCGGGGAAATTCCGACAAAATACGAGTGAGAGAAGTTTAAATGAAAGCCATGACACTATATAACAATAAAGTTACGGGTGACAATTACTACCTATTGTGGTATAATATTTAAGTCCAATGTCTTGCTGTCATTTGATAATTATTTGCTTTGCTAATACATAATCAAAGTTTATATACATTTCGATATGGTAAATGGAAGAACCTATTAGTAAATAGTCTGTCTTACCCATGGCCTAACTTCATGATGCTGAAGTTAGGCTTTTTTATATTTTTAATGATTATGAAAAAGCAGGGTATCATTCTAGTTATTGAAGGAGGAAGACTAAATGAAAAAAGCACAGAGTCAATACCAAGAAAACCTCCTACATCTAAGTAGTACATTTAGTAAAATACTAAAACAGAGATTTGGTAAAGGACCTGAAACGTGCGCTGTTACCTATCATTCAAAACGAGTTACGGTTTATGTTAGAAATTTTATCACTCCCGCAGAAGAAGTATTAGTAGATAGTGGTCAAATGAACTTAGCCATAAACTTCCGCAATGCAGTAATGGATAGGGTAGCGAAAGAATTTATACGAGAGGCTATGGTGAGTCTGGATATCAGCTTAGATTCTTATTATTATGATTGGGATTACGAGAACAATACAGGTGTTATGTTACTGCAAAGCAGTACAGATAAATATTTCAATGAAGCGAGTGCGATTAGAGGCAAAATTTTTAATCAGATTATGTTTGTAAGTTCGGAGGTTCATAAGGTTCCAAAACGGTTAGATTTAATAAGATTAAATCAAAATATTGTAGTTGTTGAGTGTAAAGGGATTATGCTCCAGGTTGAGAAGGTTCTTTATCAAAAGGGGCATTTGGACATTCTTCAAGAACGTTCAAGAGAAATTAAAGACCGCTATTTGGAGTATAAGAATGTTTTTGCAAGTATCTTTGAACGAGATGTTTTAAGTATATATATGGCGTGGGATTATGCAGAAGATAGTTGCTATATCTTTTTTTACTTACAGTAGTCCTCTTACTTCTTATCATTTCTACATTAAAAAGAGATTTTGAAATTTCGATGGCAAGTGAAAAAAATCTGAAACCATTGGATAGAATGCTAAACAAAAGTCAATATAGCATGCTAGGTAAATTACCTGTATGTTATCTTGGCTTTTTTCTCTTTCTTTTGTTATGAAGATTTATTGAATCATGAAGAAGAATTACTATTTTTTCAAGTTGCTAATCTTCTTAAATTCACGAGTATTCAATTCCTTGGTTGTAGTCCATACTATCAATTAATGAAATAAGAAGAAAACTTCTCTCGCGATAAAGTACATGTAAAGGGGGTTGGTGTATGGATCAGGAATTACTCAATTCTGTCAGTAGTTATACGAGTAAACTCCTTCGGAATAACTTCGGGAAGGGACCACAATCTTGTCAATCAATCATGAATAAAACCCATTTTGTCACCTATATTCGTGGCTTCATCTCTCCCATGGAAGAGGTTTTAATGAATAGGGGGCAGAAAATCGAAGTTGAAAAAGCAAGGAACTTTATTATAAATCACCTACTTGATGAACTTAAAGGTGTCATACAAGTTTCCTTAAACAGGGAGGTTCAAGCATATTATCAAGATTGGAATTTTCCGAACAATTCAGGGATCCTCATGTATACATTTGAAGAAGATGAACAAATAGAAAGAGGAAAGCCAAAAATAAAAAGTAACGTATTTGAAGCTGAAATTGCTCGAATTAGTAAACTTGTTCAAAAAATTCCTGATGAAATAACCATATATGAAATATCCCCCTCGATCTTTTTGGTCGAAAGGAAGGGTATTTTAATTCCCATAGAGAAAGCGCTTATAAAAAGAGGATTCGAAGAAGAACTCATCCTAACAAAGGATACCTTAGAAAAAGAATACTTTCACCGTTATGGAAAATTTGATGAAATCTTCCAGCACCAAGTCAAAGATATATTTATCGATTGGGACCTAAAAAACGATAAATCCTTAATGGCCTTTATATTATGGTGACAGTCACTACCCGATTTTTGTCGAAAAATCTCCGTGTGACTGTCCGGCCATTAGTTGGTTTTCTGGTACATCGACATTTGGAACATCGGTTTCATACCGACATTTTCATATAAACGGTTTGCCCCAGTTAAGCTGTTGGAGTCTACATTTAAAAGAACGGATGAAATTCCTCGCTGGTAGCTTTCTTTAAAAACAGTTGTTAACAAAGATGCACCAATTCCCATTTTTCTACCTGAACGTTTGACACCGAGCAAATCAACATAAGTTCCCTCGGGGAAGTTTTTACAGATAATAAATCCAACTAATTCATCACCTCTATAGGCAACAAACCAGAGGGATAGGTCATATACTTCAGTCGTTACTTTTTGTATCCATTCATCAAAAGGCTTTTCATAATATCCTCTTGTATCCTTGAATGACTCAGTGTAAGCGTCAAAAAGTCCATGTGCATCTCGTTCCATGTCGCATGGTAATAGAGTAACTTCGTTTGAAGTAGGAATGATTTCAGGTACACTATTCACTTCAATCACCATGCGGCTATAGGTTCGGACATATGAATATCCTTTACTCTCAAATAAAGCAATTGCCTTTTCATTTCTTGCAGGAATAACATGATTTAATTCGTATTTTATTCCATGATTTTCGTAATCTTCAATATAGGTTGCAGCACATTGTTCCATCTGTTCAAGAAGTAACGTTCTAGCTCCTTTTCCATACCAGTCTGGATGAACAAAGCCATAACAGTCGAGTCGTCCTTTGCTCATTTCTTCTACATATCCATATGCTACAAATGCATCTTCACTTTGGATAATCCAAGTGTTGGATTCAATCGGAACCTCTTCCCAAATTCCGATCACATCCTCAATCATGCAATCAGGGACACCATATTCGGCAATGTCTGACGCAATGATTAAGTCTGTAACTTTTTGTGCATCCTCTATTCTAGCGGGTCTAATGGTAAATAAAGATTGTTGTTCAATCATATTTGATTCCTCCTGGATTAGTATATATTGATCATAAATGGTGCTGGCTTCGATTTGACCAACCATTATTAAAAAGATAGACCATCCATTTATAGAGAATCTGGGTTATAATAGATTTTTCGACAAAATGTGGGAAGTGACTGTCACCATGATAGTGGAGAGGGGGAGTTGGGATGATGGAGTTGTTACCTAAGCCAACGTCTTATTTATACACATATGCAAGTCGGGAGGAGGAAGCTTCTCTTTGCCAGTTAGAATTGAGGTCTCTATTCAATCAGAGTCCTGGCAGAAGCTACTTTATTAGTGATCTAAAAATGGCTCCTAGTCGCAGTCCGTTCATTCGAGAACGAATTGATATTCTGTTTGAGGGGACTACCCTTGAAGATATTATTGGTCAAATCAATGGTTTACCTAAAATAGAGTCTAGCTACAGAGTGGTGTATGTGAAAAATGATGAGCTTAGTGATCCACCTGGACTTCAAGCAAGACGGGCAATTGAACGAGAAGTTGGAGTTCAAATCAAAGGAGAGCCTGACTTACATAATCCAAAGTTACTATTTGGTATTATGAATATCCATAATGGATTCGTATTTGGATTTTATGTGAAAAGTGAAGCCGTGTGGCTACAGCATCAACAAAAACCTTATATGTATTCAACTGCCCTGAGTACTAGGGTAGCAAGGGCAGTCGCTAATATTGCCGTTCCGATCCCAGAGGGAACAAAGGCCATTGATCCCTGTTGTGGGATTGGAACGGTCTTAATAGAGGCTCTTTCTATGGGGATTGATATTATCGGTGGAGATAAAAATCCATTGGTTACTTCAAAGGCAAGAGTAAACATCGCGCATTTTGGACTAGAGGGAAAAGTCCTCCTGCAAGATATTCGTAATGTTATGGGTCATTATGATGTGGCTATCATTGACTTACCTTATAATCTTTGTTCGGTTATTACGCCAAAAGAGCAACTCGAAATGTTTCAAAGTGCACGTAAGTTTGCTCAAAAACTTGTCGTTGTCACCATTGAACCAGTAGATTCAATTATTCTAGAGGCTGGTTTTACCATTACTGATCGATGCGAGGTAAGTAAAGGTAGTTTTAAGCGTGAGGTTATTGTATGTAAGTAAAGGTTTCCTCATTATGCTTGTGCAGGATTCATTGGTTAAATTTCAACTGCTGGTAGTATTCCTTTTTTCATAGTCTGCATTTTTATGGAAATCTATCTACTCCTAGACTATGATTAGAGTAATATAATCAGTTCAAATAGGTGGGGGTTATTTGATTCTTGTAGATTATCTGTTGAATCTATCAATATTTTCATTAATGGTAAGTACTCCATTGGTGATTCAATCGTTTTTTTACCGATGGCCATTAAAGTTTTATCGACTATGGGTTAGTCTATATGCGGGGATTGTCTCCGTTATTCTAATTACGTTTACGATCCAGCATGATGGCTACTCTTATGATATACGGTTTGCGCCTGTTATTTTAGTATTTTCCTATCTTGGACCCATTCCAGGACTCATTACGGGTGGATTTGCCATTATAGCAAGACTGTTCTCAAGCGGGAATTGGATGCCTGCCATTGTTGGTTGGGTAACACTTATGATTTCCTTCTCACTGATGAGTCACTACTTAAAGAGATATACTCCTCTAAAGAAGAGTATTATTCTATTAGTTTCGTATATCTTCATCTACGTTATTACAGTACCGATGATCTTTAATATATTGAGAGATAATTTCATGTTCCACTTCCAATATTTACTCTTCCTGTCACTTGGGGTAATGGTCGGCGGATTATTGATAGAGTCTTATCTGAAATTATATAGAATTATTAAAAAGAATAAGCTGATGGAACAGGCGATAGCCTCCAGTGAATCAAAGTATCAGCTGATTGCTGAGAATACGTCAGATCTTATTGTTGTCATGGACCCATCCCACTCCATTAGTTATTACTCTCCATCACATGAGCAAGTATTAGGGTATGATGATTCTGAATTAGAAAAGATCAAGCTCTGTTCAATGATTCATAAGGATGATCTTGAGCTATTTAAAGGAAGTATAGAAAGAATGTTTGTTAATAAAGAATTAGGCTCTATGGAGTATCGCCTTAAGCATAAAGAAGGCCATTATTTAGAAGTCGAATCTAGATGTATGCCTGTAAGAGGAAAAGAACAGGAAATAGAGCATATCGTAATCATCAGTCGTGATATTTCAGAACGGAAAAGGGCAGATGAAATTCTCTTGCAATCTGAAAAACTTTCAATAGTTGGAGAATTAGCAGCAGGAGTGGCACATGAAATTAGGAATCCGCTGACAACCATTAAGGGATTTATCCAGCTTTATAAGTTGGAGAATAGTTCGATTCCATACAATGATTTATTATTAAGTGAGCTTGATCGGATTGAATCTATAACAAGTGAGCTGTTATCACTAGGAAAACCGCAAGCGATGCAGCTTAACGAGGTAAACCTGGTGCATTTAATAGAAAATACGCTTGAGCTATTATCACCTCAAGCACACTTAAACAACATTCAATTCGATTTCCAATATCCCTCTAAAGTTTATTGTATGACCGGAGAAAAAAACCAACTAAAACAGGTATTCCTTAATATTCTTAAAAATGCGATTGAGGCAATGCCTACTGGTGGCAGGATTCAAATCCTTTTACGTAAAGATGGTAAAAACCAAGGAATCATATCCTTTCAAGACGAAGGAACAGGTATTCCAGAAGAGATTCTCCCAAAGTTAGGGGAACCTTTTTATAGTTTGAAAGAAAAGGGAACGGGGCTTGGTCTCATGATTTGCCACAAGCTTATAAAGCAGCATGGTGGTCACATCATCTTTTACAGCAAATTAGGAAAAGGGACAAAAGTGGAAATTACCGTTCCATTGACCTCATAAACAAGATACAAAAAGGATACCGAGCCTATATCGGTATCCATTTTTAATGAATAAGTTTTTGATTGTATCTTATTACGATGTGCTTAGTAATCCGGCTCCAGCGCCAAGGTAAGATGAAATGGCGACGATTTTTGCCATTTCATCCTAGTCGAGGTCAGATATGTTATTTAATCATTCAGTAGCTTACGCTTTTTCTTCAAATGATTTGATAATCTCAATCATAACGTTTGTTGCTTTTTCCATGTTATCTACTGAAATGTATTCGAATTTCCCGTGATAATTTTCACCACCAGTAAAGATATTCGGTGTTGGCAATCCCATGAAGGAAAGCTGTGACCCATCCGTTCCGCCGCGAATCGGTTTAACGATGGGTTCAATGTTTAATTTCTTCATGGCATCATAGGCAATATCAACAATTTCCTTTACAGGTTCAATTTTCTCCCTCATGTTGAAATATTGGTCCTTTATCTCAAGAAGAATATTCTCTTGACCGTACTTTTCTCTTAGTTCTATTACAATGTTTTCAAGTAACGTCTTTCTGGCTATGAATTTATCACGATCGTGGTCTCTAATAATATAGCTAAGTTTAGTTTCTTCTACAGTACCGGTAAGGGTAGTTAAGTGGAAGAACCCCTCATAGCCTTCTGTATATTCAGGTGCCTCACTAGCGGGTAGCTTATTATGTAATTCCATGGCTATTTTGGTAGAGTGAATCATTTTCCCTTTTGCTGTTCCTGGATGGACATTGTTCCCCTTAATGGTAATTTTGGCAGCAGCAGCATTAAAGCTTTCATACTCTAGCTCGCCTAGAGGACCACCATCCATTGTGTATGCATATTTTGCATTAAATGCTGTGACATCAAATTTGTGAGGACCTCTACCAATCTCTTCATCTGGGGTAAAAGCAACTCGAACCTTTCCATGCTTTATTTCAGGATGATTGATAAGATAGTTCATAGCTGTCATGATTTCAGCAATTCCCGCCTTGTTATCAGCGCCTAATAATGTCGTTCCATCGGTCGTAATAAGGGTATGACCTTTATAACTTGGCAGCTCTGGAAATTCTCTTCCAGAAAGGACAACATGTAAATCTTTATTTAATATGATATCTTGTCCGTCA
Source organism: Bacillus salitolerans (assembly GCF_042680805.1). Classification (NCBI taxonomy): domain Bacteria; kingdom Bacillati; phylum Bacillota; class Bacilli; order Caryophanales; family Bacillaceae; genus Bacillus; species Bacillus salitolerans. The sequence continues at coordinate 119,973 of NZ_JBHUEM010000001.1, forward strand.
TAGTTTTTAACAATTTGCGGATTAACATTTTCACCCGTAAAATCAGTTGCAGTATCTACATGGGCTAAAAAACCAATTGTAGGAACGCTCTTCTTTGTATTTGATGGTAGAGTAGCCATCACATATCCATTTGCATCAATCGTGACTTCTTGCATACCAATTTCTTTGAGCTCTTCGACTAACATGTTCGCTAGTGTAAGTTGGCCAGGAGTTGAAGGACATGTTTCACTATTGTCATCTGACTGTGTGTTAACTTTTACATAGGTAATTAAACGTTTTATTAATTCTTCCTGCATATGTACAGCCCCTTTTTATAAATTTTCTGTCTTTATTTTACATGAATATCCATTAAATATATAGATGATTTACTTATGACGGAGATCACAGTAGAAAGTTTTAATAAAAGGATTGTTTTAGACTGAGAAAAAATGTAAAGTGAGTGAAGGAAAACTCAAAAATGTAGTGTGTTAATTTTTACTGAAAAACCAAAGGAGACGTTATATGATTAAGCGCTTTTTTTCATATTACATGCCACATAAAAAGCTATTTATCTTAGATTTTAGTAGTGCAGTTATTGTTGCTGTGTTAGAGTTAGCCTTTCCACTAGCCGTACAGTGGTTTATAGATTCCTTACTACCTACAAATGACTGGCCGACCATCGTTTGGGTCAGCATTGGGCTTTTATCCATTTACATCTTGAGTACATTCCTTCAGTTTATTGTAAACTACTGGGGGCATATGCTCGGCATTAACATTGAAACAGACATGAGACAACAGCTGTTTCAGCATGTTCAGAAGCAATCGTTTCGCTTTTTTGATAATACAAAAACCGGTCATATTATGAGCCGGATTACAAACGACTTATTTGATCTTGGGGAACTGGCCCATCATGGACCAGAGGATGTGTTTATTGCCGTCATGACCTTTCTTGGTGCATTTTGGATTATGCTCACGATTAATGTAAAACTTGCATTAGTATCCATAATAGTTGTACCGTTATTAATTTTATTAATTGTTTATTGTAATCTCAAAATGAATAAAGCTTGGAGACAAATGTATAGTGAAATAGCGGATGTGAATGCTAGGGTTGAGGATAGTGTATCAGGGGTGCGCGTTGTCCAATCGTTTACAAATGAAGACCATGAAATTGCTAGATTTACTACAAATAATCGAAAATTCCGTCTTGCAAAGTTAGGTGCTTATAAAATCATGTCCTATAGCTCCTCAGGTATTTATATGATGACACGAATGATAATTCTAGTTGTGTTAGTATACGGTGCATGGTTGAGCTTTACAGGTCAAATGTCCTACGGTGAGCTCGTTGGGTTTATCTTATATGTGAATGTTCTCTTTAAACCGATTGATAAAATTAGTGCCATTATGGAGCTGTATCCAAAAGGAATGGCTGGATTTAGGCGTTTTATCGAATTAATTGATACAGAACCTGAGGTAGAAGACCGACAAGATGCAATAGAAGTGAGGGCATTAAAAGGGGATATTACGTTTGATGATGTCAGTTTTAGCTATGATGAACATAAACAAGTGCTAGAGGAGATTCAGCTTCAAATAAGAGCAGGGGAAACAGTGGCATTCGTTGGACCGTCAGGGGCTGGAAAAACGACAATCTGTTCATTGATTCCTCGCTTTTATGATGTAAATAGTGGATCCATTAAAATAGATGGCATGGATATTCGTGACATAACGATGAAATCCCTTAGATCTCAAATCGGTATTGTACAGCAAGATGTGTTTTTATTTACTGGAACAATCCGTGAAAATATAGCGTACGGGATGCTTGGAGCAACAGATGAGCAGATTGCTGACGCCGCAAAAAAAGCCCATTTAGTAGACTTTATTGAGTCTCTCCCATTTGGCTATGAAACACAGATTGGTGAACGTGGATTAAAACTGTCTGGAGGTCAAAAGCAACGATTAGCCATTGCTCGTATGTTCCTAAAAAATCCGCCAATTCTCATACTAGATGAAGCGACCTCTGCATTAGACACAGAAACGGAATTAATCATTCAAACGGCTTTAAATGAATTGGCAAAAAACCGAACAACTCTCATTATTGCACATCGGTTAGCAACGATTCGTAATGCTGATCGAATTGTAGTGGTGACAGAAGAAGGGATTGCTGAACAAGGAAGTCACGATGAACTAATTGAACAAGGTGGGGTATTTGCGAATCTTCATCGGGTCCAATATCAAAGCTAATAAGAAAATCCAAGTCTTGAAAGACTTGGTCAGGCTGTCGAGAAAGTCTCGACAGCCATTTTTACTTTCTGAAAGATTATACAGTGGTTGTATAGTGATGATAAATGATACATCATATATTCTAGAAAATAGGGGGAACATCCGACATCATTTCCGTGAGCAGGTTGATAATGGCATTTTGATGCAGTTTGACGTTTGAAATGTTAAAAGTGGGTTTCTATTGGGTATTTTTATGAGGGTTGTACGAACATATGGGTGTTTCTTGATTCATTCAAGATAGTAGACTACATCCGTTAATGTAGTAAATAGAACATCAAGCAGAGTGATGACACAACACGACAAGTTGAATACTATTTCGATTATAAAAGAAAGTGGTGTTAAAAAATGAAACTACATTCGGCCATACCTTACATAAAAAAGTTACCAGATAAGGAGAGGTTTGAAAAATCAGACTTATTAATTCCCCCCTTTTTACTTGATAAGCACGGACCAATCGAGGTGTATTATGCAGCACATAATGAATATATCAATCAAAAAGCAATCGTCCTCATCGTAGGAATAACTCCAGGCTGGGTTCAAATGGAAAAATCCATATGGCTAGCTAAAAGATATTTATATGAAAATCGTAGTTACGAGGAAATCATAAAGCTGGTTAAGAGCGAGTGTAGATTTGCAGGAAGTATGAGGAAGAATCTGATTACAATGCTAGACGACTTAGAGCTTCAAAAAGCACTCTCGGTTGATTCTTGCAACGATTTGTTTCATATAAACGAAGGTTTACTTCATAGCGTTTCTTTAATTAAATTCCCAGTTTTTATCGAAGGAGAGAATTATAATGGACATACTCCACCAATAGCAGGAAGTGATTTCTTACGCCGGTTTTTGGAAGATACAATTAAGACGGATCTACTCTCATTAGAGAATACTCCGTTCGTCATTCCTTTAGGAAAAGCAGTTGAGACAATCTTACACCAGCTTATTGATAAAGGAATACTCAACCCATCACAGTGTCTATTTGGGTTTCCACATCCCTCAGGAGCAAACGGACATCGCCATAAACAATTTCGTCAACAAAGAGAGGTGCTAGCCAAAAAAATTAAAAAGTTCTTTTAAAACGATTTTTCGTTTAAATCTACTAAACATATATGTTTTAATGAAAATAGTGACTTAAAAAGGGGGGAGAATGTTGGAACAACAAGATGATCAATTATACAAAGTGATTGAAGTATGTTTATTAGCTGGAAAATTGATGCTTCAAAATGGGGGTGAAACGTATCGTGTAGAAGATACAATGACTCGAATTGCAGCATCTAACGGTATAAAAGATTCTCATAGCTTTGTAACCCCAACGGGAATTATATTTTCAATGGATGGGCGAGATCCGACAAAATTTATTCGGATAGTAGATCGATCAACAGATTTACAAAAAATTGCCATTGTAAACAATATTTCTAGGAAAATAAGTGATGGCAAGATTTCAATTGATGAAGCGTACGAAGAGCTTAAGGAAGTTGAACATGCAAATTTAATGTACCCAGCATGGGTGCAAATTCTGTCGGCAGCTTTTGTTAGTGGTTGCTTTCTCATAATGTTTCAAGGGAAGTGGTTTGACTTCTTTGCTGCATTTTTTGCAGGTGCTGGTGGTTATGCAGGATTACTATATTTTAATAAGGTCGTTCAGATAAAATTTTTCTCAGAGTTTACAGCTTCATTAATTATAGGTTTTTTATCATTATTTTTTATTACAATTGGCTTTGGTCATGATTTAGATAAGATTATTATTGGGTCTGTCATGCCATTAGTTCCCGGCGTGCTTATTACAAATGCTGTTAGAGATTTAATGGCAGGACACCTTGTTTCGGGTCTATCTAAAGGTGCAGAAGCGTTTTTAACAGCCTTTGCAATCGGTGCAGGGGTAGCAGTCGTGATTTCTTTATTATAGAGAGGGGGATTAAAGTGTTAGAACAGTTCATAACTAGTTTTATTGCATCTGCTGGATTTGCCATTTTATTTAATGCCCCAAGGAAAGCTCTAGTTAGATGTGGAATGGTAGGGATGTTAGGTTGGATCCTTTACTTTCTATTAGTCGAACTGGAATTCGACGCGGTCCTTGCTACTCTTTCTGGTGCCTTTGTAGTAGCCATAGTTAGCCAGTTTTTTGCGAGGTATTATAAGACACCTATCATTGTGTTTAGCGTAGCAGGCATTATCCCACTAGTACCAGGCGGCTTAGCTTATGATGCAATGAAAAATATTGTGATAAATGATTACAACACAGCCATTCAATTGGCGGCAAAAGCATTTATGATATCTGGTGCAATTGCAATGGGACTTGTATTTTCGGAAGTTATTAATCAAATTATTAGAAGGCGTACAAAATTATAGAGTTGGAGCATTCCTATGAAAAAACATACATTAACTTTGAATAATAAGCATTTACATGCCTCTTTTAGTAAGGAGTACCTCCCCATATTAAAAGTAGACTCAGGTGACAGTGTGGAAGTACTAACCCCCGATATAGGATGGGGATACATAGCTAAAAAAGGTCAAGATCGTGTAACGTTTCAGTCCAGAGAATTAGAGCAATCTTGGGGACATCCAATGATAGGACCTATATACTTGAACGGTGCTAAGCCAGGAATGACAATAGAAATTAGAATGAATGAGATTAAGCCGGGATGGTATGGATGGAATTGTGCGGGAGGAAAAAAGAATTGGCAAAATGATAAGGTAGGGATAGCGGAGGCTCCGGAAACAACTCTGCAATGGGAGCTCAATGACGAGATAATGATAGGAAAATGCCAACTTAAAGATCGCGTTTTTTCTGTCCCTCTACAGCCATTTATGGGTATACTTGGACTTGCACCAAGTGAACCAGGTATTCATTCAACTATTCCACCTAGAAGAGTGGGAGGAAATATTGATTGTAAAGAGTTAGTAAAAGGAAGTAGCCTTTTTTTACCTGTTGAGGTAGAGGGTGGACTTTTCTCTATAGGAGATGGCCATGCTGCACAGGGTGATGGAGAGGTTTCAGGTCAAGCCATTGAATGCCCGATGGAAGTAGCTGACTTTACCATGATTTTGAGAGAAAATATGGAGATTGCATTACCAAGAGCAAAGACACCTTCAGCATGGATAACCTTTGGCTTTCATGAGGATTTAAATGAAGCTACCGCATTGGCACTCTATGAAATGGTCCTGTTAATACAGTCAATTTATAAAGTGAGTAAGACAGAGGCGACCGCTCTGGCAAGTGTAGCTGTTGATTTGAGAATTACACAGGTGGTAAATGGAGTGAAGGGAGTCCATGCCGTTCTTCCTCATGGTACGATCCGATAGAGCAGTAGTATACTTTCGTATAACTACTGTTTTTTTAGTACTTATGAACCAATTTCCAGATAATGGATTAGGTTTGCTTGGGATGAGGGATAATAGAACCAAAAAGGGGTTCGGTTACATGCTTATTATCTTTTTTTCAATAGTATGGATCATTGTCGCTTACAGATTTGGTGATCGAAATTGGCGAAAATATTATCCAACTATGCTTTTTGCAGCCCTCGGAAATGCATTATATGAAGTAATATGCTATAATTATTCACTTTGGCAATTGGAGCCGAACGGACTTCCAGGTGCAATGATACCGAATCTGTTACTTATTTTAATATGGATGCCCTTATCGACATGGGTATTTCTTTCACATTTTCCAACTAAACAAAGCCTTTTTAAGAAGGGACTATACATACTATTATTTTCTGCAATATTTATGATCTTGGAGTTCACCTTATTACAAGGTGGGGCAATTACATATCATCATGGTTGGAGCTTTATATGGTCTTTATTATTTGTTATTCTAATGTTTATTGTCTTACATATTCATTTCAAAAACCCTATAATTGCCTTGATTTTATCGGTATTAATTGCATTTTCACTTTGCCAAATTTTTAACGTTTCTCTAAATAAAATGAAATAGGCTTAAGTGAGAATGAAGAATAAGGAATTTTTCCCTTGTAAAAACTAATAATGTTAGTTATATTAAAACTAACATTATTAGTTTTAAGGAGTGGGATAGTTGAAATTGATAAAAGAATTGAGCATTTATCAGTTAGCTTTTATGCCAAGCTTATTTCCAGTTAATTGTTATCTTGTAGAGGAAGATGAAGGATTAACCCTAGTTGATGCAGGTCTTCCATTTTGTTTCAAGGCCATTTTACAAACAGCTATACAAATTGGAAGACCAATTACAAGAATTGTCCTAACACATGCTCATGAGGACCATGTTGGAGCTGTGGATAAATTAAAAGAGCTAATGCCAGATGTGCCAGTTTATTTATCCAAAAGAGATGCTCGTTTATTAGAAGGAGATTTATCATTAGACCCTAGTGAACCTCAAACAAAGATTAAAGGGGGCATAGCTTCCAAACTGAAAACCCGACCAGATTTTTTGATACAAGAGGGAGACGAGATTGGGAGTTTAATTGCTGTTTCAACACCAGGTCATACACCAGGTTCGATGTCATTTTTTGATAAACGTAATCATGTATTCCTTGTGGGAGATGCGTTCCAAACAAAAGGGGGACTCGCAGTAGCGGGTAAGATGCAGCCATTTTTCCCCTTTCCAGCATGGGCAACGTGGAATAAAGAGGAGGCACTTAGAAGTGCTATAAAGATACAAAGTTATAAACCCTCCTTACTTGCTGTGGGTCATGGAAGCATGATCCTAAACCCTGAGCAAGCAATTAATGTAGCGATACTCCAAGCTAAAATAAACATTCAAGAAGCAATTTAATAAAACATTTATGAAAAAGGAGATTTTCAAATGTCACCGAGAATTGGACTTGATCAAACTACTATATTACAGACAGCGGCAGAAATTGCCAATACGGAAGGCTTGGCAGCAGTTACCTTAGCATCATTGGCAAAAAAACTAAATATACGACCACCATCACTATATAATCATGTTGATGGATTAGAAGGTCTAAGGAAAAAGCTAGCAATATATGCCTTAGAGAAGCTATACAACAGCTTAACACCAGTGGTTATTGGTAGGTCAGGTGATGAGGCAGTTTTCCATTTGGCACAAGCTTATGTAAGGTTTGCTCGAGATTCCCCAGGGCTTTATGAAGCGACGTTACAAGCTCCAAATACTCATGATACAGAGGTTCAATTAATAGGGAAAAGAATCGTTGAGTTAACCATTCATGTATTACGCGCATATGAATTAGAGGATGAGGCGGCTATTCATGCGGTTCGGGGTCTGCGAAGCATATTACACGGTTTTGCATCCCTCGAACAAAAAGGTGGATTTGGATTACCATTGGATTTAGATAAGAGTTTTACATTACTGATTAAGGCTTATTTATCCGGAATTCATGAAATGAAGAATTAAAGAAATTTGGTGAAATACAAAGGAGATTTTGAAAGTGGCTAACCTAGGCCTAAGGTTTGTATTGGAAATTTGTTCGTTAATTTTTGATGGATGCTGGGTTTTTTATACAACTTTGGAATTAATGATAAAATCTATCTTGAGTTAGGATAGATTTTTTCTTTTTTCCAAGTAAAAATACTTGAGTTTCTGAATAAAAAGCTTGATAATCATTGGTATTCCAGAGTGAAAAGGGGTAGATAAATGAAAATTCGAGTTTCTGCTGTACAGTACCACTTGCATACAATTCAATCCTTTGAAGAATTCGCTTCACAATGCGAACATTATATAAAAACGGCTGAGGAATATGGAGCGGAATTTGTATTATTTCCAGAATTCTTTACTACTCAACTATTATCTATCGGAAGTAACCAAGGTACTAGTTTGACAATTAATGAACTACCTGGTTTTACTGAACAATATTTAACTTTATTTAAACGTTTAGCTATCCTCCACAAGATGCACATTATTGGTGGGACGCATGTCATTAAAAGAGATGAGAACCTTTATAATGTAGCACATCTTTTTTATCCAGATGGAAGAGTGGAGGAGCAATCCAAGCTTCATATCACACCAACAGAAGTTACTGGATGGAATATGGCAGCTGGGAATGACTTTAACGTTTTTGATACAGAAAAAGGACGTATTGCGATTTTGACTTGCTATGATATTGAGTTCCCAGAAATTGTTCGCATTGCAAAAGCGAAAGGCGCAGACATTATATTCTGTCCATCTTGTACAGATGATCGTCACGGCTTCCATCGTGTTCGCTATACAAGTCATGCTCGTGCAATCGAAAACCAGGTGTATGTTGTATTAACTGGAACAGTCGGTTCCTTACCTACTGTTGATTTTATGAGAGCTAACTTTGGGCAGGCAGCGGTTATTACGCCAAACGATATTCCATTCCCTCCAAAGGGACTTCTAGTGGAAGGGGAGTTAAATAACGACATGATTGTAACAGCTGACATAGATCTAAGCCTTTTATACGATGTAAGGGAAAAAGGATCTGTTACGACGTGGCGTGACCGCCGTACAGACTTATATACTGATTGGGACGATATTAAACTAAAGGGGTAACGCGTAATGGAATATATTCGTGTACAAAGTATAGAGGATCCATTATTTAAGCAGCTTCATGATCTAATGAAAGAAGTGTTCCCACCAGAAGAGGTACTTGAGTTTTCTTTATGGAAGGAACCTTTAGAAGACCCAGGTATTTATGTTTATGTTGCCGTGCATGAAGAAAAGGTGGTAGGTATAACAGAGTATCGGTATTATTATCAGTGGAACATTGCCATGACAGACTTCACCATCGTTAGCAGACCGGGCCTAGGATTAGGTAGATTCTTAGCTTCAAATCGTTTAAAACATTTAAACGAACTAGCAAAGGCGAATGGAAAAGAGCTTTTTGGAATGTTTGCTGAAATTTATGATCCATACCAAAAGGAGAACTTTGACTTTGGTGGCGTTGTGACGATGAATCCGTTTGTTCGTCGTGAAGTTCTATCACATATGGGGTATAAACGACTTAATTTCCCTTATGTCCACCCTTCATGGGAAAATGATGGGGCTTGTGTTTCTGGCTTAGATTTATGCTTTTTGCCAGTAGAAGAAAGCCTTAATGAGATAGATGCACAGCTCGTCGTAGACTTCTTAACAACCTACTATTCAGCACTGTCAAATAAGCCGGTAGAATGGGTGGAAATGGTTAACAGCTTAAAAGAAAAAAAGACTATTCCATTACTAGAATTATAATACTTAAGCGATTCACCTTGGTGGATCGCTTTTTATGTTCGTTCAAGTAAATAAAAGGATACAATGTTCACCATTGTATCCTGGAGTTTAAAATTAAAGGATGTTTTGTAGTTTCGTGTTGGTATCTGAGACGATACGACCAACTCGTTGATTATCTGTTGTTAATGAATCAATCGTTGCACTCACTTCTTCAAGGCTTGCGCTAGCTTCTTCGATAATCGCTGCTAATTCATTCGTTGAAAATTCCACTGTTTCAGACTTTTGTTTCACTTCATTAGAAACATTTAAGACCATAGAGACACTTTGTTGTAATCGGTTTGTGAGAGCTGCAAACTGGTTAAAGGATTCTGTAAGTGTTCCTGTTGACTCTAAGTTCTTTGATACTTGTTCATTGGTTTCCTTAATTTTTGTTAAAGAGTCCTTATTGCTGCTGTTTAATTCTAGCAAGGAAGATGAAATTTTGTCGCTTGATACCTTTGTCAGCTCAGCGAGCTTACGAATTTCTTCTGCGACAACCGAGAATCCCTTTCCTGCTTCACCTGCTCTTGCCGCCTCAATCGAAGCATTTAAAGCAAGTAAATTTGTTTGGTCAGATACATCGTTAATCGTAGATGTCAGAGTAACCATTTCATTAATTTTACTTGTTAGTATTTTAAATTGATCATTAAATTGTTTAAGGATTGATGATAACAACTCCATACCATCTTTTAAGGATACCATTTCACCTGTTCCTGTTTTTACGATGGCTGAAGCTTGTTCAGTGTCTTTTGATAAGTTTTCTGCTAATGAGAATAGATTCATCATTTGCTCTTTAGTATCAAAAGCATTTAATGAAATGGAACTGATTTGTTCAGACTGTGTTTGACTTCCTGAGGCCATTTCCGTGATAGCAAATCGGATCTGTTCTTGGGATTCCAGATTCACTTGAATTTGTTGATTTACACCTTCGAAAGCTTCTGCAATATCCTTCACCTTCAACTCTATTTGCTGTCTTAGCTCAGCTTGTTCTTGAGCTTGAATTTCTGCTTGAGACATAATCTGCTGTAATTGAATAAACTGTTTCTCATTTAATCGAATTAATATGAAGATAACCATTCCAATTAAGAAATAAACTAGAAACACAACTGAAATCAAATTTTGATAGACTTCATCATTACCAGATGGACGAATGGTATAAATAAGTAAATCAATAATGCCCAATGTGAACCCCGTTAAGAAAATGCCGTTCTTAAGGTGAACAGAAGAAATAATTAATAAAAAGAAAATAATAAAAATCATACTAAGATTATTTGTGGAAAAGAGTAAATCATATGTAGCAAAACCAAACATATATAGCACAGTTAAGTAGGCTAACCATTTTGGTTTTTTAATAACTCTACTAAAAATAAAAAATATTAAGATAAATACTAATAATTCAAACCCATAAAACATGGACTTTTCTGTTGCCCCTGTTAGTAATGTCTGTAAAAAAGCAGCAATAAGGGAGATTGAATATGCAACTAGCATTACTCTATTTTTGCGTTGGAAATCTATTCTTTCATGTTCTGTCATTAGAGGTCCTCCTAACTATTATATCCATAATATCGACATGGGTGACTGAGAATTCAATATGTTTTTAACTAGGTTGGAAAATTTTAATCATATAGTGAACAACTGTTGCAAATAATAGACAAAAAGACCAAATCATCTTCTTGATATGGTCTTTCTATTTATTTACAAGATATCGGTATTTTAAGAGATTTACTCAACCGTAACAGAAAGCTCTTGTACTAATAACGAAGGTGACCCTACAAATCCGTTCGTTGCCCATGGAGTAAAATCTAAATCACTGCCTATTTCTGTTATGGAGTTCAATAGTTCATAGAAATTCCCTGCAATCGTCATTTGATTAACAGCTGTTACTATCTTTCCTCCCTTAACATAATACCCATTTGCTGCTAGTGAAAAGTCACCAGAGATTTGATTTGCACCAGAATGAAGCCCTGATAGGTCAGTAATGATGATTCCTTCATCGATAGTGGTAACTAGTTCATTATATGATTTTGAAGTTGGTTCAATATACAAATTGGAAGGTGATACGGTTATTGAGCTTTTATAAGAGCTTTTATGGGCATGGCCTGTTGACTCTACTCCGTCTTTAGCTGCTGTTTTTCGATTGTGAAGAAAAGTCGTTAAGACACCATTTGACACTAATTGAAGTGTTTTTGTCGCTACCCCTTCACCGTCAAAATTCCTACTTAATAATCCGTTAGGTAGGAATGGGTCATCCACAATGTTTAAAGAGGAAACTCCAATGGTTTCTCCAACCTTCCCCTTTAATCTTGATTGTCCTTTTTGTGTGTTTTCAGCTGAGAAGACGGGAATAAATGTCTGGATTAGACTCGCTGCTGCATCATGGCGAAGAAGAACGGGATACTTTTTACTCGCTATTGATTGAGCATTTAGCTGAGACAATGCTTCCTCAACCGCCTGCTTTGCCACTTGTTTTGGATCAATCGAAGAAAAATCCTTTGTCACTTTCACATAACTACCTGTTTTGATCTCTTCTCCTTGTTTCACAACAACTGATACATAAAACCCTAAGGAATTTGTCTTATCCTGTAAGAATAAACCTTTGTTATTACTAATAGCTTTTTCTGCTTCTGAGCTACTCAATATAAAATAATCAGTTGCTTTCACACGCTCATCATATGCATAAATTTCTTTTTCAATTTCAAGCATTACGTTAATTTTATCTTCTGGTGTTACTCTGCTTAGATTATCAGAATAGAAATTCTCCTCCCGATATTCCTTACTACCTGCAAAGATCTCCTCTTTGTCTTCATCCTCAATGATAAGCGAATTCTCTTTTGCATGTTCTAGTAAATAATGAACGGACTCATCATCAAGTTTTTCGGTAAAGGCATATCCCATCTTTCCGTTATAAATTCCTCGGAACGATATTCCTGCTATTTCAGAGGACTCATATTTATCAATCTCTCCTTTGAATACACCGCAACTGAACTTTTCTTCTCGTTCATAATATAATTCCATATCAGTAAAGCCAAGGTCATGTCCTTTTGTAAACAGTCTTTCCTGAAATTGTTGTACGTTCATATTATTCATCCTCCTTGCTTCCACCAACGGTCATTTCACTCACACGTAGAATTGGTTGACCAACATTAACAGGAATACTACCACTTACAGAACCACACATTCCTGCACCATGTGCTAAATTATTCCCAACCATATCAACGAGCTGAAGAGTTTTTGGACCGTTTCCAATTAATGTGGCACCTTTTAGAGGTTTACCTAGCTTACCATTTTTCACTTCGTACGCTTCCATAACAGCAAAGTTATAGTCACCAGTAGTAGGATTTACTTGTCCCCCACCCATATAACGCGTATATATTCCACTTTCAGTATTGCTAATGATTTCTTCTTTCGTTGACGATCCTGATGCAATATATGTATTTGTCATTCGAGAAGTTGGAGCAAATCGGTAGGATTGTCTTCTTCCAGATCCAGTCGATTCTGTACCCATTCGTCTTCCGTTCAATTTATCAATTAAATAACCTGTCAAAATTCCATTTTCAATGAGTACATTTTTTCTCACCTTTTCACCTTCATCATCAATATTGACAGAGCCCCATTCATTTGGAATGGTTCCATCATCAATATAAGTGACAAGATCGGAGGCAACTTTCTCTCCAATTCGATTTGCAAACACAGAATTATCTTTTGCAACAGCAGTTGCTTCTAATCCGTGTCCACAAGCTTCATGGAAGATAACCCCACCGAACTCATTGTCAATAATAACTGGGAACTTTCCGCTTGGTGCAGGAGCGGCGTCAAGCATTGTAACTGCAATACGAGCAGCTTCTCCAGCATAGTGCTCCAGCTCCAAATTCTCTAAAAACTCGAAGCCTTTATGGGCACCAGGTCCATAGAAACCGTTCTGCATGTCATTGCCTCTACCCGCAATAGCTTGAATAGCTAGTCTGCTTCGAACACGTTGATCTTCAATAAATTTCCCCTCTGAATTTGCAATTAGGACATTTTGTTCTTCATCAAAGTATCGAACCATGACTTGTTGAATGGAAGCATGATAGTCTTTAGCTATTTCAGCAGCTTTTTTCATAAACTCAACTTTACGTCGTTTATCTACTTCTCGTGGATTAATCGGAATTTGATGTATATTCTGAAAGGATTCCTTAACTAAAGGCTGAGGAGTAATATAGGTTTCCCCTTTGACAGCTTGTGCAATGTTTCTAGCAGCCTTTAGTAGGCCCTCCTTTGAACCATCAGTTGTGTACGCATATACACTGTTAAACCCCTTAAAAACTCGAATTCCTATACCAAAATCACGACCAGACAGGCTCGAATCTACTTTCCCAGCCTGTAAAAGAATATTATTTGTAAAACGGTCTTCTACAAACACTTCTGAGAAATCTCCCCCAGTAGACAATGCTACGGCTAAGACCTCCTCAATAACAGCTTTTGAAAGCATAGTATTTCCCCCTATAGGATGCATATTATTCAGAATATTCTAATGATAACATAGAATACTAGATTATATGTTAAATTGTGAGAATTTACTACAAATTATAGGGAAAATATATCCATCTTTAACGGATGTGGGTTAAACTATAGATAGTTACTAGTATTTTACTGTGAGGAAACTAAAATGAAATATAGATATTTAGGGGATTCTGGTTTAATGGTTAGTGAATTAAGCCTTGGAAGTTACTTAACCTTTGGTGATCGGTTAAATGAACGGGAGTCCACGAATCTAGTTCATACAGCATTTGATCATGGGATAAATTTTTTTGATACAGCAAACGTCTACCAAGATGGTATAGCAGAAATATTCCTAGGAAAAGCTTGTAAGAATCTAGATCGAACAGAACTGGTTATCGGAACCCATTAAGCAGAGCTAAAAATAAGAATACAAATAAATTCTTCCATAAACTTTATACAGAGGCTAATATAAAGATCGTGAAGGAATATGAGAAAATAGCAAACAAATGGGGGTTTTCTTTACCTGAGTTAGCGTTAGCATGGGTATTAGAGAAACCTGGTATTTCAAGTGTCCTAGTTGGGGCTACTTCTATAGAACAACTATTACAAAACATAGCTGCCACAGAAAAAAACTTACTACTAGAAATGAAAGAAGAAATGGAGCAGATTTTAGGCAATAGATTTTGTGAACAAGATTAGTAAGATTCTACAAGGAGGTACGATGAAATGTCATCAAAGGAAAAGGATTATGGGTTACATTCAAATTTTGAAAAAGATATGAGCTATGGGGATTACTTGCAGCTTGATAAAATACTTTCAAGTCAGTCCAGGCTATCTAATCATCATGATGAAATGATGTTTATTATCATTCATCAAGCAAGTGAACTTTGGATGAAGCTTATTCTTCATGAAATGACTGCAGCAAAGGAATACATTGAAAATAACGACTTGGAACCCGCGTTCAAAATGTTATCTAGGGTTTCAAAAATACAGCAGCAGCTCATTCAATCATGGGATATCCTGTCAACACTGACACCTGCCGAATATATGGAGTTTAGAGATCAGCTTGGAAAATCATCAGGATTTCAATCTTACCAAAACAGGCTAATTGAATTCCTATTAGGTCATAAAAGAAAAGAAGCATTAAAAGTTTACGAACATAATAAGGAATTACATGAAATTCTCATAAACGCCTTACATAATAAAAGTATTTATGATGCAGCAATTGGAGCATTGTCGATGAGAGGGTTACCGATAGATAAGGAGTGTCTAGATCGAGATTGGTCTCTTGAATACGTTCCTAACCAAAGTGTAGAGGAGGCTTGGTTAGAAGTATACCGAGATGTTACAAAATATTGGGATTTATATGAACTAGCGGAAAAGCTAGTAGATATAGAGACTAGGCAGCAACAATGGCGATATAATCATATGATGACCGTCGAAAGAATCATAGGGCATAAGCCCGGAACGGGTGGATCTCAAGGTGTGGAATATTTAAAAAGAGTTATTAACCATCGGTTCTTCCCAGAATTATGGAGCATTCGGACAAAATTATAATCATAAGGCACCTTCCATAGCTGGAAGGTGCCTTATTGGTTATATAAGTTCTTCTTTATCAGCCTTCAGCGCAGCTTGAAGGCGATCCTTAACATCTAATTTATGATAAATACTAGAGATATAATTTTTAACAGTTCCCTCTGATAAGAAAAGTCGTTCAGCAATGAGTTTATTGCTAAGACCATGTGATATACATTCTAGGATTTGAACTTCCCTTTCTGTAAGTCCGTATTTTGTTGCAGGATCTATTGGAATTTGAGTTGATTCAATAGGTTGGTTTATTTGCTTCATGAGTAGCTTCGCAAGATCATTAGGTAGAAGTGTTCCCCCGCGGAATACGAGTTTAATTCCTGCGATAAGGTCCTTAGGATGTATTGCCTTTAATAAGTATCCCTCTGCCCCAATTGAAAGGGCGTCCACTACATGATTTACTTCTTGAAATGTTGTTAAAATTAAAATCTTAATTTCAGGAAACTTTCTTTTAATTTGCTTTGTTGCATCAATTCCATTCATAACAGGCATATTTATGTCCATAAGTATGATGTCGGGGCGATTAGTTTCACAAAATGAAATAGCTTCAACCCCGTTTTGTGAAAGGCCAACGATATTGATCTCGGGGTCCATTCCTAATACAATGGCTAGGCTTTCCCGAATAAGCTCTTGGTCATCTACTAGTAACAGATTGATAGTCAAGCATATTCTCCTTTCCGATAACCGGTATTGAGCAAGTCAGGGTAACCCCTTGCTCAGCATGGTTAATTATGGCCAAATTCCCTTGTAGTTCTTCAAGTCGGTCCCTCATGGACTTTAAACCGAAGCCCATCGAAACATGTTCAATTTTTTCCCCATTGTTTGAAATATTCATGATAAGCTGATCTTCTGTAAAGGTAACAGTAATTTCAAACAAAGTCGCATTACCATGCCGTTTGCCGTTTGTTAAAGACTCCTGCAGACATCGTAACATGGTGATCTTTATGTTAGGAGGTAAGTCAATTTCAACCCCTTTGATATGAAAGTTAACAGTCGTTCCGGTGTAAGTTTCAAAGCTAGTAGCAATTTGTTTTAATTGCTCAGTCAAAGATTTTGGATTTTCTGGCGGTGCTATCTGATGGATGCTTTTTCTAATCTCATCTAATCCATTTCTGGAAACAGTTGCAAGCAGTTCAACTTTTTTCTTAGCCAATTCTGGATTGGTATCAATTAACATCAAGGCAGCATCAAGCCCTACCGTAACAGAGGTAAAATGATGACCAATCGTATCGTGTAGATCACGTGCTAAGCGGTTTCTTTCTTCATACAATGTGAGCTTTTCAATTTGACTACTATATTGCTCTAAAACTTCATTTTGCTTCTGGATCATTTCAAATTGTTTTACATTCTTTTCTAGTAGCTGCTTGGATCTCAGCTGTGATTGAAGGATAACATTTAGACTCACACCAAAACCAAAAAACATAAAGATATCAATATAGGATAAAAGGAAAAGAACGGGATCATTTAAAGCCGAATAACGTAAGGTAGGCAACAGAACTAAAAAAACTGGAAACGTCCAAATGGCTGTTTTCTTAGTAGATAAGTAAGCTATCATTAGCGCTGGTAGCAAAAGTAAGTTACTTCCAAGATCCACCCCCTTCATAATATAAAGGTAATAACTGATAGAACCTGTAACGATGCATTCAACAATTGGGTAGAGAGTCGGATTGTAATAACCAGGGTTCCACATTAATTGTGGTAGAAAGTATGCCAATGAAAGAAGAATAAGGAAATGTCCGTAGGTGAAGCCAGATAAATTATCAGGGTATACGTAAAAATAAAGAAGCCCGGTTGCAAACCAACAAAATCGAATGAAAAAAATAAACCAATCTGTCCAAACCCATTCTCGGCTTTGTTTCATACCTCACTCTCCTTCTCCAAGTGAAATTAACTATATCAATATTACTAAAAAACAAGCAGAAAGGTGTAAAAAAAATAATATTTAGGAAAAAATATCTAAAGTCATTTACAGTATAACAATGTTATGTTACATTATAAAAACAATGTAACAATGTTTTGTTTTGAACTGGAGGTGTGTAAATGGATGATCATTTAATTTCTAAAAAAGAATTACTAGAACAAACAGGGATTTCTTATGGGCAATTATATAGATGGAAAAGGATGGAGATTATTCCCGAAAGCTGGTTTATAAAAAAATCAAGCTTTACAGGGCAAGAGACATTTTTCCCTAGAGAAAAAATAGTAGAGAGAGTTAGTAAAATTCTTCAATTAAAGGATGACTATTCACTGGAGGATTTAGCAAAGTTCTTTTCTCCAAATCCATCAGAAGTAGAGTTAACTATTGATGAAATGCTCGATTATAAAATTGTTGATGAGAGAACCGTAGATTATTTCAAATCAATGGGGATAGAACATAGAAAAATCCCATTTAAACAAATGTTATATATGAGCATATGTGAACTTTCAACAAAGAAGTCACTACTTCCCCTTGAAGAAGTAGTAGAGAAGCTCGAGTTTGTAAGAGATTATTATGATAGTACAGGGAATTTGGCATCTGAATTAATCGGTATCACTATTAATGGTGAAATTGTATGGATGCTATTACCTCTTCAGACACCTGTTGTTGTTGAAACAAATGCCAACGTGACGGTTCATTTGAATTTACTGGATCACATAAATAATTTGAAGATATTGCTTTCTAATATACATTAAATGGGAGATGATGATATGAAACATGAGACAGTAGCTAACCAGAACCTGAAAATTAATGGCTCGGGAAGTGCAGGCGGCGGTAAATATGAGGATGTCAAAATAAATGGGAATGGAAAGGTATTTGGTGATATTGAATGTAAATTACTTAAAATTGACGGCTCCGGAAAAATAGAAGGCAGTGTAAATTCGGAAGTAATCAAAATTAATGGCTCTTGCAGTATAGATGGAAATACTATTGCGAGAGAAATGAAAGTCAATGGAAGCTCAACATTAGATGGTAAGGCGATTGTGGATGATTTGACCGTAAATGGTTCTGCAAAATTTTTGAAGGATGTCCAGATAGAAGAATTCTATGTGAATGGAACAAGTAAAGTTCATGGAAAAGTAACAGGTGGAAATGTACGAGTAAATGGAAGATTAAAGGTATCAGAAAGCTGTGAGGTTGAGAAATTCCGCTCAGATGGCTCGATTGAAATCAATGGATTATTGAGCGGTGATCATATTGAGCTAAATGTTGGTTTTCACTCGTCTGCACGTGAAATTGGCGGGGAAGTTATTACTGTCAAACAACAGCATACAAATGGATTAATTAAGCAAATCATTAATTTCTTTATGCAAAAAAGTGATCTTTTAGAAGCCGATGTAATCGAGGGGGATGAAGTTCGCCTAGAAGTGACGAAGGCAAAGCTCGTTCGAGGAAAGCACATTGTGATCGGAGATAAATGTGAGATAGATAGAGTAGAATATACAGAAAGTCTTGAAGTTTCTAAGGGAGCAAAGGTGAAGGAAGAAGTGAAGATTTAGAAGGAAAATTGCGTCACATTAAGCCTTGCAAAGCAATGTATCTGAAAGGGTATACGGTGTTTTTTCTGTTAAGTCGAGTTAGCATGAAAATGGTTGAATTTCTGGCCCTTATCTTGGCTGGCTGGACGCAGATAACCAATAATAATTAATAATCGTCTAAATTATAGTAATTGAATCGACAAGTGTAGACACTTGTCGATTTAATTTTGATCCTCTAGTTCCATTTGTATATACTTTCTCGTGTTTGGTCCATAAACTCCATCTGTTTTTAAGGCAGAATACATAGATTGGAAGCGTCTAACAGCATCTTCTGTTCGTGGACCATATATGCCATCAATTGTACCAGGATTAAAATTGATTTGTTGTAAGGCACGTTGAAGTTGTCTCACCTCTGTACCCTCGTCCCCGCGAGAAAGAACTCCACTAGGTAAAGGAAAAAGATTCTTAGACGGAATATTACGCATCACTTCATTTAATTTACGTAATGTGTTTTGCCCTACAAGGCCATCCACTTGAAGGCCGTATCTTCTTTGAAATCTCATTACCGCCATCTCTGTCTCTTCACCAAATACACCATCTGCTCCATATTGAGGAAGCGGGAAGCCTGCTTGTATTAACTCTTCTTGTATTTCTCTTACAAATTCACCTTCGTCTCCATTACGTAACGGGAGATCAACAGATACCCCTTTAACTTCGGGTGGTGTAGATTCTTCATCACCTCTTCCGTCTCCATTTGAGACAAAGTGTTCGTTATACGTTTCTTTTACGTCTTGAATAAATTGGCTCCATGATATTCCATGTGGTTGCAGGGCGTTTTGAGGATCACGTCTTCTTGTTGGATCTAATGTACTATGTGCAACAATATCTTCTTCAGCATTTAAGTTAAATCTATCTAGCAAATAGGCATGATACCAAACGTAACGCTTATAGGCTTCATTAAAGTTAATCGTACCCCCGTGGCATAATTCAACGCCAATGGCGGCATCATTTGCATCTACCCCATATAATCGATCATCGGCTGTAACATTATTCCGAACATGGTAGGCCTTCTCATCAAGAGGGATAATTTCTAATATATATTTATCATCTATAAAAGTGTGTGCAGAAGCAGAAGGCTGTACACGATCAAAATAATTGCGATTTGCGTAAGCACTTGAACCAGGATTTCCTGTATCATGACTAACAATAAATTGGACATCTTCCAATCGGGTTCCAGGACGTGAGTTTCCAACATCAATATAATCTCTAGTAATGTTGTATTTCATATAATCCTCCTTACTATTTAGTCATGGTCATTATATGTTTCCTTTTCCAAAAGGTTTTTGTCTAGAGGATAAATAGACTTTAGCTATACTAAAATGAGAAAAATGGCATATTAGAACAAAAGGATCAGGGCACACCGGGTAGCCTCAGGCAGAGAAAATGTGCCTAACAAGAGAAAAAGGACAATCTTTCCCTTTTACTCATTTAGGGTTATCCCACTCCGACTGGCGGTAAAAAACAAAACCGCCAATTGGAGTCCGATTGGTTCAACTAACCATCAAAAAAACCACTGATGGAAGTTCCACTGTATCTGACCTCGAGTAGGATGAAATGGCAAAGAACGTCGCCATTTCATATTGGCTGGGTGCTGAAGCCGGATTACTAATAATAAGATACAATCAAAGCTATTATATACTTTATTACGTAAAAAGGACTGGAGGGAGGTCTCCAGTCCTTTTAGGATCTATTCAAATTGAACAGGTGTGAGAGGTTTTTTCGCAGGTCCTTCGAGTACCTTACCTTCGTAAGAGAAGCGGGAGCCATGACAAGGGCAATCCCATGACCTCTCGGCGTCATTCCATTCTACCTCGCACCCCATGTGCGTACAGGTCGTATCAACGAGATGTACCATACCATTTGCATCCTTGTAACACCCAGTCCTTTTACCATTTACTTTAACCACAGCACCTTCTTCATTCTGAAGGTCCTCTATGCTCTTCTCAGCCAACCCTACCTTCCCTGCAATGTAATGGCCAGCTACATCTATATTTTGCTTCACAAAGTTTTTAACAGAAGGGTCTGCATAAAATCTTGTTGGGGAAAAGAGTTCTTTATATGGACTGTCCTGCTTAACAATCAAATCCTTAAGCAGTAAACCAGCAGCTGTTCCATTCGTCATTCCCCACTTTCGATAACCGGTTGCTACTAAAATGTTAGGTGTGTTTTCAGTAATAGCACCGACATACGGTAGCTTATCTAATGTAGTTAAATCCTGAGCAGACCAGCGGTTTACAACTTTTTCTATACCGAATAATTGGTTCCCAAAGGAAGCTAAGTGTTCATAATGCTTCATAATGTTGGTTCCATGCCCCGTTTTATGTTTCTCTCCAGCAACAATAACAAGCTTCTCTCCATTTAGAGTTGTATAGCGAAGCGAGCGTTTAGGTGTTTCAGCACTTAGATACATTCCTCCTGGATAAGTATTTTTCGTTTTTATCGCTAATAAATAGGAGCGTTCAGCATACATCCTTGTAAAATAAAACCCCTTTCCATCATAAAAAGGAAAGTGCGAACAAATAACTACATTTTGGCAGGATACATGATGCCCACCTCTTGTTATAATGACAGGGTTTGTTCCTTGCTCAATATCAACTGCCGTCGTATTTTCAAAAATAAGCCCACCTGAATCGGTAATCGATTGCACTAGCGTTTGTAAAAACTTGAGCGGATGATATTGCCCTTGGCTCTTCATGACAATCGCTTTTTTCATTTCAATGTCTAAAGGCATAGAAGATACAAGACCACCAGGAATGCCAAGTTTATCATAGGCTCTGGCTTCTTTTTCAATCGCGTTTATTTTCTCATCTGAATTCGTATAGACATATGCATCATCTTCTATAAAATCACAATCAATCTTCAGTTCATTAGAAGTTTTCTTAATAAATTGAAGTGCGTCGTTGTTCGCCTCATAGTAGAGCTTCGCCTTTTCTTCACCAAAGTGATGGATAAACTCGTCATAAATTAAGTCATGTTGAGCTGTAATTTTAGCGGTTGTATGACCAGTTGTACCATTCAGAAGATTTCCTGCTTCAATAATGGCAACCTTTAGTCCCTCTTTTGATAGTAAATAGGCTGTTGTAATACCGGAGATTCCCCCGCCAACAATCGCAACATCGACGATTATATCCTCTCGTAACTTTGGAAAGATTGGCAGTCTTGTCGTGTCTCGCCAAAAGGGTTCTGGAAATTGAGGTAATTCATTATGATAGTTCAAGTAACTTTCCTCCTAAAAATTAATTTAATGTAGTTAATTTTTCCATTGAGGCTTTTATTATTCTTTTGATAAAGACAAAGAAAAAGAGAACTAACAAAAATTAGTTCTCTTAAACGGGTTGTTATATACTTTTGGCTGTGCTTTGATCTTCTTTTGAACCAATCGTTAAAAACTCATAAACAATAATCCCTGATTCTGTTATTTTCCTACTGGCAACCCCTCTTTTGGCAAAATCCTCAAGTGCTTTTTCTGCATTTGATAAGGTAAGTGTAGATGATGCTGCTAATTTGGCAACAGTAATAACACCATTTTCTTTTAAGACTATTGTTAATAGTTCATTTTCTAGCTGTTCTTTTGAATTTATTTTTAAGCGTTTATAGTGGTAGTAGATGTTTAGTACCCCGCTCACAATCAATGGCAATATGATAAAAAGCCAGATTGGAGAATCTTCTTTCAAGGTGCTTTCCCCATCTATAATACTAAGTAACATACCACTTGTTAGAAATAAACCAATTCCAATAAATATATAGCCGATTATTAATTTCATGTTTCCCCACCTTCTCTCCATTACATCATAATAGATAGGTTGCTGTTATAGAAATAAAAAAAGTCTGCTTTACTAAAAAAGCAGACTTCCATAATAGTTTATGATGATTGCACACTCACATTTGCCCATTCTTCAACATTCCATACTTTTGTAATCCAGTCTTCATAAAAATCCGGTTCATGACAAACGAGAACAATGGTGCCTTTATATGCTTTAAGCGCACGCTTTAATTCTTCCTTCGCTACCACATCTAAGTGGTTAGTTGGCTCGTCAAATAGTAGCCAATTGCTTTCTTCCATTAGAAGCTTACATAGGCGTACCTTAGCCTGTTCTCCCCCGCTTAACTGACTTAATGGACGTGATATATGTTCGTTTTTTAATCCACAGCGAGCAAGGGCAGCTCTTACCTGATGTTGATCCATACTTGGATATGAATTCCATACATCTTCGATTGGCGTGATGTTTCCGGCTTTTACTTCCTGTTCGAAATAGCAAGGATATAAGAAGTCGCCTTGAATTGCACTACCACCTAAAGGCTTAATTTTGCCTAGGATTGTTTTTAGCAAGGTCGATTTTCCAACCCCGTTACAACCGACAATGGCAATTTTCTCCCCGCGTTCAATGGTCATGGATAGCTTAGGTAAGAGAGGGGCTGTATAACCTATTTCTAGATCTTTTCCTTCGAATACATATCTACTACTTCCCCGTGACTCTTTAAATTCAAAGGTTGGTTTGAGTGCTGTTTCAGGTCGATCAATTCTTTCCATACGATCTAATTGCTTTTGGCGACTCTTAGCTCGTCCAGTAGTAGAGTATCTAGCTTTGTTTTTAGCGATAAATTCCTCTTGTTTTTTGATAAATTCTTTCTGCTTTTCATAGGCATTGATGTGCTGATTTTTATTAATTTCCGCTAGTTCCAAAAACTTTTCATACGTAGCTGTATAACGAGTTAGCTTAGAGAATTCCAAGTGGAATATAACCCCTGATACTTGATTCATAAATTCTGTATCATGGGAGATTAATAAAAATGCGTTAGGGTATTCCTTCAAATACCCTACTAGCCATCGAATATGCTCTACGTCTAAATAGTTAGTAGGCTCATCTAGTAGGAGAACTTCTGGCTGCTCTAATAAGAGTTTGGCTAAAAGGACTTTCGTACGCTGTCCCCCACTTAATGCTGAAACATCACGATCTAACCCAATCGCATCTAAACCTAATCCCCTAGCTGTTTCTTCGATTTTAATATCAAGCATATAGAAGCCGCCTGCTTCTAATCGATCTTGAATTTCAGCCATTTGTTCTAGTAGTTCTTCCAGCTCTTCTGGAGTAGCGGTTCCCATTTTTTCCGTAACGTCATTTAATTCCTTTTCTTTTTCATAAAGAGGTAAAAACGCATCGCTTAGAATATCTCGGATGGTTTTACCGGGTGTTAATACGGTATGCTGATCGAGATAGCCGTAATGCACGGAGGGTGTCCACTCTACCCTTCCTGTATCATAAATCAACTGACCCGTAATTATATTCATTAATGTAGATTTTCCAACCCCATTAGCACCTACTAATCCAACATGTTCCCCTGCTAATAAACGGAAGGATACATCCTTAAATAATGTGCGATCCCCAAAGCTATGACTTAGTCCATCGACAGTTAATAAGCTCATATTAAATTACAAGCCTCCATTTCCCATGAAAGTATCTATTTAAAAATTTGATTTAATTCTTTAAATATACAAGCAACATCATACTATTTTCTCATAGGAAACGCTATTATTCATCCTGTAAAAAATAGAAAAAATTTTTATAGATTATGAAGGCGTCCTTCGGAGAATCCGTACACCAAGTAGCAAAGCCCATATTTTTTGGTCCTTATAATAAAAAGTTAAAGGCATTTCTTCTTTTTCCGTTACAAGTGTATTTAGTGAGGACAATCTTAATGGAATTGTTTGTTCCCCAGCCTTAAGTAGTAGTTTTTCTTCCAGCACAATTTCTACTTCATTTTCATTACCTTTGTAATGACCAACAAATGCTGATAGCTCCTCTTTTGTAGCATTGTAGATTGGATATTCTATTTTTTTCGTATGAAGCGGAAGCTTTAGAAGTGTATTGATTGCGGCAAGCCAAACTTTATTCACCGGAACACCGGATACATTTATTAGTACAGAAACAACATAACCAAGCTTGGGCACAAATCCAAAAATAGAAGAAACTCCAGGCTGATCTCCTCCATGCTCTACTAATGTATAGCCATGATAAGTAGGGGTAACCTTTAATCCGTATCCATAATACTCATTTTGTCGTATGGTCATGTGTGGTTGATACATGGCTGAAAGCTGATTATCATTGAAAAGAGGCTGTCCGTTACGAATAAAACATTCACCATAGCGAATTAAATCTGCGACACAAGATCGAACCCCTCCTCCCACTTCATAATTTCCTAATGGAGGAAAGTAGGATACTTCATGTGATTTATTAGACCCTTTCACATATGGGGTTGTAACATCCGTGTACTTATCTAGCTCTTCAATGGAATAGGTAGAACGATATAACCCAAGTGGGTTCAAGACCTCCTCTGTCATAAAACGTCTGTATAGCTTTCCGGTGACTCTTTCAATAATTGCCCCAAGCAGTAGGAAGGTGTCATTATTATAGCTAAAATACTCTCCTGGTTTTCCGAAAGGCTCATGTTCGAAAGAATTGAAGTAATCAACATGATCAGAGAACCGGTTTAACTGTTCTTGTCGAAAAAGGGAAGGGAGCCCTGTAGAATGGGTTAATAAATGATGTATTTTCATGTTCTCGACGTTTGGAATAAATAATTCGGGAATATACTTACTGATTGGGTCATGAATGGAAAGCTTCCCTTGTTTTTCAAGAAGCGTTATACCCAAAGAAGTAAAAGACTTTGATATAGAGGCAATGCCAAAAATGGTGTTTGGAGTAACCGGCTCTTGTTTAGATAGATTCTGAAATCCATAGCCCTTCTCCAATAGAAGGTTACCGTTCTTTGAAATGGCAATGGCTAGTCCAGGAACATCGTATTCGGTCATAAACTGAGTGATATAATCATTTAATTGCTCGAAGCTTTCATTCATCTAAAAAGTCCCCTTTCATTTCGATCATCTTACTATTTTTATTCGGTAAAAGAATGCTAAATCCCTACCTATAGGGGGAATTGAAAAGGAGTTATTCGTAAGTAAGACGTAAATCCTTGCTATTAAAAACTGCGATAAAAATCAAAGATAAATACGCCAATAAAGTGAACAAAAGGAAACCACCTCTTTTATAACGAAGTGGTTTCCTTTTATTGAATAAAATGGTAAATCGAGATTATTTTAGTTGAAATCAACATCAAAATGGTTGAAATCGAATTTGTTTTAGTTGAAATCCCTAACAATTTGATCGAAATCATGGGTTGAATCTTAATACAGGTAAGGTCTCACTGAGGTATTACTTCCCTATTGTGATTTATCACTTTCCATGACCAATTCCTCTAATTTTTTGATACGACGTTTTTCTTTTCTTCGTTGCTCACGAACCTCTTGATTCAAGGACTTACTTAAAGCAAACACCATTAAAACCATAATGACAGAGAACGGAAGAGCCGCAACAATCGATGCCGTTTGTAATCCTCCTAATCCACCACTCAGAAGAAGAACTGCTGCAATGGATGATTGTAGTACCCCCCAAATAATCTTTGTCGATGTAGCTGGATTTAAGACACCCTTTGATGTAAGCATTCCAAGAACAAAGGTTGCGGAATCAGCAGAAGTAACAAAGAAAGTGATAATAAGAAGTGTAGCTAGCCCTGCAAGTAGCATTCCTAAAGGGAATTGCTCGAGTGTGATAAAGAGCGCTGTAGTCACATCATTACTTACAGCTTCAGAGATTCTACCTTGCTCAAATAAATCGAAAAATATGGCTGACCCTCCAAAAGCTGAAAACCAAATTGCACCGAGAATGGTAGGAACAAGTAGAACGCCTAAGACAAACTCTTTAATGGTACGACCTCTCGATACACGTGCAATAAAAGTACCTACAAATGGTGCCCAAGCAATCCACCAAGCCCAGTAGAATAGGGTCCAAGCTCCGACCCATGTACCTTGAGTAAAGGGTGTCATTCGAAAGCTCATTGGAATAATATTTCCTAAATAATCTCCAATTGTGGTGGTAAACACATCTACAATAAAAGTGGTAGGACCTGCAAATAAAACAAATAGTAATAACCCACCTGCTAATCCTAGATTCAAGTTACTTAAATAACGAATCCCTTTATTTAATCCTGTTGTTGCTGAAAGCATATATAAGATAGTCACAGCTAAAATAATCATAAGCTGTGTGAATATCGTATTAGGCATCCCAAACACATGTGATAATCCACCGTTAATTTGAAGTGTACCTAGACCTAAAGATGTTGCAACCCCAAATGCTGTCGCAATAGCAGCAAGTGTATCAATTCCTTTACCAATGGGGCCTTCCACACGATTTCCAAGAAGCGGTCTAAATGTTGAACTGATTAAGCCAGACTCTCCTTTTCTAAACTGAGAGTATGCTAGCGCTAGGGCAATAATCGTATAGATTGCCCAAGGATGAAGGCCCCAGTGAAAAAAAGAATATCTAAGTGCTAGCCTAGCAGCAGTGGTTGATCCTCCTTCGACTGTATCAAGTGGAGGGGTAATAAAATGATAAATAGGCTCTGCAACGCCCCAGAATACTAAGCCAATACCCATACCAGCAGAGAATAACATCGCAAACCAAGTGTAATAGGAGTATTCAGGCTCTTCGTCATCCTCTCCTAGTTTAATTTTTCCGTATGGACCGAATGCTAAGTAAAAAGCGAAGGCTAAGAAAATAAAGGTAGCAAATAGATAAAACCAGCCAAAGTTTGCTGTAGTAAATGCAAGTGCATTGGATGAGGTTTCATCGAGGTGGTCAGGTGCAATGAAGCCCCATAAGACAAATAGAGCAGTAATAATTACGGAAATAAAAAATACAGGTCCTAAGTTCTTATCTTTCATGTAAATCCCCTTTCAACGTATGACTAATATGAAAATATAAATTTACCCATTCATAGTGTACTCAAAACATTTTGGTCCATTCGGTCTTATATAACTCGTATTCTTTACAGTAGCAAAGGGTAATTTAAGGATACACGAAAAAAACTGTTGTAATATGTCCATGAGTAGTAAACATTTTTCAAATAGTATGATAATCTATATTTATTAACTAGTATAAATCCTATATTTCTATGTCCTTTTCACAAGGACGATTGTTTATGCAAACAATACATAAAACGCTTACAAATATTGGAGGGAATGAGATGTCAAGTA
This sequence comes from Bacillus salitolerans, assembly GCF_042680805.1. Lineage (NCBI taxonomy): Bacteria > Bacillati > Bacillota > Bacilli > Caryophanales > Bacillaceae > Bacillus > Bacillus salitolerans. Next base: position 148,064 of record NZ_JBHUEM010000001.1, read on the forward strand.
AAGCATTAGACCAATTTTTGAATGAGAATCTAGAAGATTTAAAATCAAAAGGACTTTACAATGTCATTGATCCATTAGAAAGCCCTAATGGTCCAATGATCAAAATTGAAGGGAAAGAATTAATCAATTTATCTTCAAATAACTACTTAGGACTCGCTACAGATGCAAGACTGAAGGAAGCAGCTGAAAAGGCACTTGAAAGATATGGGGTTGGGGCAGGAGCCGTTCGTACCATTAACGGAACATTAAAGGTTCATGTCGAGCTAGAAGAAAAGATTGCGGAATTTAAGCAGACTGAAGCAGCTATTGCGTACCAATCAGGTTTTATGTGTAATATGGCGGCCATTTCAGCCGTTATGGATAAAGAGGATGCCATTCTTTCTGATGAATTAAATCATGCTTCTATTATTGATGGTTGCCGTCTATCACGTGCAAAAATTATTCGTTTTAATCATTCAGATATGAATGACTTACGAACGAAAGCAAAGGAAGCAAAAGAATCTGGTCAATATAAGAAACTCATGATCATTACAGATGGTGTATTCTCCATGGATGGAGATGTGGCGAATTTACCTGAAATTGTAAAAATCGCTGAGGAATTTGATATTATGACTTATGTTGATGATGCGCACGGTTCAGGAGTGCTTGGTAAGGGTGCAGGAACTGTTAAGCATTTTGGATTACAAGAAAAAGTAGATTTTCAAATTGGTACACTTTCGAAAGCGATTGGGGTAGTAGGTGGATATGTAGCCGGTAAGCAAAATCTGATTGATTGGCTAAAGGTTCGTAGCCGACCATTTTTATTCTCAACCTCACTTACTCCAGCAGATGTAGCAGCTAGTAAAAGAGCGATTGAAATTTTACAAGAGAGTACAGAACTACATGATAAGCTTTGGGAGAATGGAAACTATCTAAAGAAGGGTCTAAAAGAACTAGGATTTGTTATTGGTGAAAGTGAAACACCAATCACACCATGTATTATCGGAGATGAGTCGAAAACTCAACAATTCAGTAAACGTTTAAATGATGAAGGCGTTTATGCTAAATCAATCGTATTCCCAACAGTTCCAAAGGGAACGGGTCGCGTAAGAAATATGCCAACAGCAGCACACACAAAAGAAATGCTGGACCGTGCAATTGCGATTTATGAAAAAGTGGGGAAAGAAATGGGAATTATTTAGCCTTTAAGAAATTTAAGAAGCTTTGGGGGAAATGGAATGAAAAAAATATTACTTACCGGTGCGTTAGGCCAAATTGGCTCAGAACTAACCGGAAAAATGAGAGAAATATATGGCACGGATAATGTGATTGCAACAGATATTAGACAGACAGATAGTGAAGTTGTGACAGCGGGGCCATTTGAAATTCTAGATGTCATGGATATCGAAGCAATGGGGAACATAGCCAAAAAGTATAATGTTGACACGATTATTCATCTGGCTGCATTATTATCAGCAACAGCTGAAGCAAAGCCCTTGCTTGCATGGAATTTAAATATGGGTGGTTTAGTGAATGCTCTTGAAGTCAGCAGAGAGCTTCAATGCCAATTCTTTACCCCAAGTTCGATTGGAGCTTTTGGACCAACAACACCAAAGGACTGTACACCACAAGATACGATCCAACGTCCAACAACTATGTATGGGGTAAACAAAGTAGCTGGTGAGTTATTATGTGACTACTACTATCAAAAGTTTGGTGTAGATACTCGTGGTCTACGTTTCCCTGGTTTAATCTCCTATGTTGCACCACCAGGCGGAGGGACCACGGATTATGCCGTTGAAATTTACTATGAAGCGATTAAAAATGAACGTTATACTTCTTATATTGATAGAGGAACATATATGGATATGATGTATATGCCTGATGCACTAAATGCTATCATTGATTTAATGGAGGCCAATCCGTCAAACCTAAAACATCGAAACTCATTTAACGTTACGGCAATGAGCTTTGAGCCTGAGCAAATCGCGGCCGAAATACGTAAACATATTCCTGCCTTTGAAATGGAGTATCAGGTTGATCCCGTGAGGCAAACCATTGCGAACAGCTGGCCAAATTCAATCGATCCTACAGCTGCAAGTGAAGAGTGGGGCTTTAAGGCAGACTATGATTTAGCGAAGATGACAACGGATATGCTGGAGAAGCTAAAAATGAAATTAGGATAAACAATAAGGGCTGATTCCAAAAGGAATCAGCCCTTATTAGTTAGAACTTTTAGTTCTTCTTTTTCCCCTCATTATGACTGTAATAGAACGTAGCTGTAATTGATCCATCTTCATTCTCAATGATATCTGTGACATGAATTCCTGAATCTGCTGGTGTCGCGCTATTTCCTTTCCAGAAGTAATAAGAGCCTGTATGAACATTTCCAGAGTTTGGCGTGATCTTGTCACCAGTAGTGAAGAAGTCGCCCGCATCACCACGGTTTACATTTTTCTCCATGTCATACAATCCATCAGCTTGTAGTACAGATAGTCCGTAGTGAGTAACAACTGTACCGTTACTTGCTGTTTGTGACTGGTTATACTGGAAGCGCTTGTTCATCCAGTTTTCAACGTTATTTGGACGGAATCCAGCAGTTTGGTATAGGTTAATTACGTTTTCATCAACATGCCATGCTACTAATCCGTGAGAATCTGCACCTTGGCGGACTAGACCTTTATTAAATCCATCTTGCTGAATGTTTTCAAATAAGAAGTATTCTGTACCATTAGATCCAGGTACTTCCATTTTTACGATACCATTATCCGCAGTTGCCTTGTTAATTGCTGGTAACGTAATCGTTTGGACTCCGCTTTCTGGAGTTACTTCAATCGGGTTCACCCAACCTAGGAAGATCTTTGAGAATGGATCAAAGTGAGTTGGTGAGTTACCAGAGTAGGCCGGATTATTTGGATATCTCATCCAAGAACCACCAGCCATCATTGAGTAGTTTCCTACCCCTTCAGACGTATACACTGTGTCATAGAAGTCCGGTAAGCCTAAAGCGTGACCAAATTCATGCGCATATACCCCTGTCTGAGCTGGGAATGGACCTTGTTTTAATTCATCTTTATATGTGTCAGTAGCTGCATCATAACCTGCTACGTTTCCACCAATACCTGGTTGGATGTTGTAGTTGTTTACAATGACACCATCATATGTCATATCTTCCGCAACTGTTTTGTTAATCCATGCACTTTGACTCATACCTGCATGAACATCAGCTGGTTTACCTGTTTCATAGTACTTACCATAATAAAGAGCACTTAATACATTCCACTTGTGAGACCACCATTGTGCAGGATCTCTACTGAATTCAGCACCCGTTCCTTCATGAACAACGAATACGTTTGGTACTTCACCATTAACAGCATATTTAGAGAAATCAATTTGATCGTCAGCTGCTTTTAATAAGTCACGTACGAATTCACCCGTATGAGCATCTCCATTTACATTTCCAAGTACATACGTACCATTTTCAGCAAATGTTCCTTCTTGGTCTAGATAGTAGGATGCACCTTTCGGTAACTCTACCCAAACAAATTCAGTGTTTTCTTTTCTTACCAGGTTAACTTTTCCATAACTTGATTCTTTATAAGCATTCTGCATTGTTCTGTCTTTTGGAACATCTGGCCCGTCATATTGCTTGAACTGTTCAAGTTCATATGGGTTGTACTCAGTACCGAAAATTAAATCTTCATAGTACTTTGCAGGGACTTGACCAAGCATATCACCTACAGGCTCATCTCCATCAGGATATTTTGCTAGAATTACTAGAACAGGAATATCTCCAGTGGCTTCCCGATAGGCAACGTGATTATCCCCAGCTTGTTGGAATTTAGCTCCGTGTCCTGCAATTTTCTCTGCAGGATCTACCTTTGATAAATCAATACCTAATTCTTTTGCTCTCTCAGCTAATTCCGGGACGACTCCCACGTGGTGAGCTAGATCAATTCCGAATGAATGCCCTTTTTGATGTTCAGCTTGTTCTGGCGCAATTCCGCTAGCTAGTACACCTCCAGCAAGAGCAAGAGTTAAAGCAGATTTTGATAATACCTTAAGCATTTTATCACCTCTAGTAGTTTAATTAGGATTACAGACTCTAATATATCAGAATATTCTATAATGTAGAATAATTCTAAATACTCACGAAATAGAAAAGGTAGAATTTAACATCTGTGAATCATACATAATAAGACCCAAATTGATGTGAAATATAGTCAAGTTTTGATGGATTTCGACTCGGTCCGATTGATATAAATTCCAATTTGTGGTTAAAAAGAACTAAATTAAAATAGTTCCAAGGTCATGAGTCTAGTGGGTAGGATTTATAGAGAAAATAAATGTAAGGCTATGAAAAGTATTGTAAAATGAATAGACATTAAATAGGTAATGCATAACAACTAGCAAACGAATTGTTTATTTTAACAAGATATACGGAGGAAAGTATGAATATAGAAAAAGTAGAAACAAGCCTAATCCAGTTTGTGAGTGCGCTAGAATCACTTCATGTCCCATATCAGTTCATTGATGAAAGTGCTCTAATCTTCCAGGGGGTTCAATTAAGTCAACTTAACGAAGTCCGAGTAAGCGTTCAATGGGACCTAATGGAGACGTTATATGAGAATGTAAAAGATTATGATTCTACACCATTGCGTAAAGCAAAAATGAAAGCTTCATTTTCATTAACTTATGATGGCATTCCTATTCACATTGAATGTCACTATAACACTACTGTTAGAACAGATCCTTATCGAATAGCTATACATAAAGCTGAAAAAGAGATTTGGGTCCAATCTATTTATGCCTATCTTTACAAAGGGAGGTATATTGATGAAATCACCTACTATTTGGGCCAACTGCAACAGGCGCTGACGTCTAGAAATAAAGAGGCTTGGAATCAAGATCAATATGAAGCTTTAGTAGAGAGATATGGTAGGCAACGTGAAATGGCTGCCAAAATAAAAGAGAACCCGGCATGGAGGTTACACCCGTTCTACTCACATTTAGGTGACGTGAATGGAAAAAGAATAGTTCATTTATTAGGCTCAAACGGAATAAAGGGAGTTGCCTTAGCAGTATTGGGAGCGGATGTAAAAATAGTTGATTTCTCTAAAGAGAATGCTGAGTATGCAAGAGTCTTAGCGAAAGAAGCAGAGGTGACACTAGAGTATATTGAATCTGATGTATTTTCGCTCCCACCTGATAGAATGGAAAGCGAGAGCACAGACATTGTATTAATGGAGCTCGGAGTACTTCATTACTTTGTTAGTCTCCATCCATTAGCAAGAGTGATCAAAAACCTGCTTAAAATAGGTGGGAAATTTGTGTTGCATGAGTTTCATCCCATTTCTACAAAGCTTATCACTTCAACGGGTAAAAAACATAAAGTGACTGGAAACTACTTCAATCCGGAAATTGAAGAACATCAAGTTGCCTTTTCAAAGCATTTGAAAGAAAACGATCAGGGTAATCTTACAACCGTCTTACAGCGAAAGTGGACAATAGGTGAAGTAATAACGGCTTTTGCTCAAGAAGGCCTTGTGATAAAAAGTCTGGAAGAAGAACCAAATCACAAAATTCATGACATGGGTCTTCCTAAAACCTTTACTCTAATAACAGAAAAGATTTGAGTGGAGATCATACATTCTAATGAATACATAATGATTCCCTAAAAAACGAAAAGCTAAGGGGCATCCCTTAGCTTGACATTGTTTTTTTATTCGGAAGAAACTTGGATTCTAAAAAGATAAACCATTTTGTTTTTGATAATGTGTAGACAGTTAGAGCAGTCCATATACAGATAAACGATAATAGATGTACCTCTGTAAATGGTTCTTTATATAGAAAAACGCCGAGTAGTAGCATAATGGTAGGCGCGAGATATTGTAAAAATCCGATCATTGATAGCGGGATTCTAGATGCACCGTTAGCAAATAATAAAAGTGGAATAGCAGTTACAACTCCAGCTCCTAAAAGGATGAGGGTAGTGCTCCATCCAGTCCCAAAAGCCCCGCCTTCATTAATATGAACATAGCTTAAAAATAGAAGAGCTATAGGGGTGATGAACAAAGTTTCAATGGCTAAACCAATTAATGGACCGATTTTAACAAGCTTCTTTAACAATCCGTAAAAACCAAAACTAATAGCTAGAGAAAGGGCTACCCAAGGAAAAGAACCAAAATGGATAGTTAAATTTAGTACACCCAAAACGGCAAGTATAAAGGATACTGTTTGCCAAAATGATAATTTTTCCTTCAGAACAATGATTCCAAGAATAATGCTAACGAGCGGGTTAATATAATATCCTAGACTTGCTTCAACAACATGATTGGTGTTAACAGCCCAAATGTAAATTACCCAGTTTGCACTAATAACTAAAGAGGCTACGCTTATCCCAAGAAGACGTTTCCGATTCGATAAAAGGTCGTTTAGTTCGGATAAGAACGGTTTCACTCTTCCTAGAAAAAACAAAATACCTAAAACAAATACAAAGGACCAGACAATGCGATGAGCTAGAATTTCTCCAGGAGATACAAACTGAAGCATCTTCCAATATAAAGGGAGAAATCCCCAGATCATATAGGCACCAGTTGTCGCAACGATTCCAACAAGTTGTTCATTGTTTGATGTAGGATTCATAATTAAACCTTCTTTTTATAGAATTTTATTTTTACAGTTTAGAAGGATTTAATCAAAATAGCAATGGAAAAGTTTCGGATTTCGAGATAAAGTGCAATTTCAATCGGTGGGGGGCCTCATCCTTCACTGAATTATTAGTTGAAGCAATCGGGTTCTTACTGGCGTTTACCCCCCACTTAAACTTCTTCGAATCTGCTTAAGTTTAGAAGTGGTAAATTTAGCGCCAGTTGGAAAGGGATTAATTTCTCTAAAAAGATAAGAAGAGCTTATACGAAAAAAAGCCTAACCTTTAAAGGTTAGGCTTCATTTTCTTCTTCTTCTCCTTAATTTCCTTTTGGAAATCTTTTACTAATGAAAAACACATCATAAATAAAACAAGAGTTAATGGGAAGGCACTTACAATGATGGCTGTTTGCATAGCACTAAGACCACCAGAGGCCATTAATACAACAGCAGAAAGCGCAAGTATGATACCCCAAGTCGTCTTTACAAATGTATTAGGGTTTAGACTGCCGTAGGTTGTTTTCATTCCTAAAACAAATGTTGCAGAATCTGCGGATGTAATGAAAAAAGTTGAGATTAATATCAGTGTAACTATCACTAGGACGTTTGTTAAAGGAAGTTGTTCGTACATATAAAATAAGGCGGTTTCAAGGGTTTGACCCGCGATATTTGTTCCTTCATTGTAATCAAAATGGATCGCGGTTCCGCCAAATACTGCAAACCAAACAGCACATACAACAGCTGGTATGATGAGGACTGCTAATACAAATTCTCGAACAGTTCTTCCTTTTGAAACTCGAGCGATAAACGTTCCGACAAAAGGCGCCCATGCTATCCACCATGCCCAGTAAAATATCGTCCATCCTTGAACCCAAACTAGTCGTTCGGGATAAAGAGGTGCTATTCTAAGCCCCATACTCGGTAAGTTTTGGATGTATTCTCCGAAGGTATGAGTAAACAAATTTAGCACAAATACAGTCGGTCCTAAAAATAGAACGAGGAAAAAAATAATAATAGCTAGTGTCATATTAGCATTGCTTAAATATTTTATCCCTTTTTGGATTCCTGTACTGGCAGAGAGAATGAAAAGAATGGTTACAATTCCAATAATGATAAGTTGAGTGGTAAATGTGTTTGGTATTCCAAACACATAATTTAATCCACCATTAATTTGTTGGGCTCCTAATCCTAATGATGCGGCTACGCCAAAAATCGTTGCGAAAACAGCTACAACATCAATAGTAATTCCGATTGGACCCTTTACACGTTCTTTAAAAATAGGATACAGGGTTGCACTCATAAGTCCTGGCAAATCCTTACGGAACTTATAGTAGGCAAGAGCCAATGCAATTACGGCATAAATCGCCCATGCATGAAACCCCCAGTGGAGATACGTATACCGAAGAGCCAGACGAGCTGCTTCAGGAGTTCCGCCCTCTCCAATTGGTGGACTTACAAAGTGGGAGATTGGCTCCGAAACACCAAAGAAGAGAAGTCCGATCCCCATGCCAGCACTAAATAACATGGCAAACCATGTAGGGCGACTAAATTCCGGAACATCGTCATCTTTACCAAGCTTTATCTTCCCGTATCGACTAAAGATTAAAAAAATTGCAAATACAAAAAAGAAGGTGGCTGAGAGCTGATAAAACCATCCAAATTTAGTTAAAAAGAAACTTTTGGTTACATCCATTACACTTCCTAGATGTTCCGGAGAAATGACTCCCCATGCAACAAAAACGATGGCGATAACGATTGAAATCCAAAATACTTTTGAAACATCCTTCAATGGAAAAAACCTCCTTCTTTGCTAGTATTTACGAAGATGTTGAAATAATACTAAAAAAACTTGTATCTTTTCAATCATCCGAACAAATGCAACGAGGAATAGCAAATAAGAAATCTGCTATTCCTCTTCCTGCTCCTACTCTGGGCTTTGTTATTCCTTAATTGCTTTTTCTAACTCAAAGATTAATAAATGTGCTTCATATTTATTTAATGACTGCGTACCTCTTTTGCCAAGCTTACTCGATAGCTCACAGATTGTTTCTATTTGACGTTTAGTAGGTGGCTGGTCGTTCATTAACTTCTGGAAGTTTTGAAAGGCTACTTTGCAGGCAGTTTCTGGGCTTAACTCCTCAAGAAGGACATAAAAGGCTTCTGCTGCTTGGTTATAGCCAACCCCATAACCTCTGTCTGTTCCTAGAAGAAACTTGTCTGGATGCTTTTCAATGATTGGGACATATTCAAGTAGGCTTTCTTTCGACTGTTCATATCCAGCGAACAAGTCAATATACAAATTGTCGTGCTCTAACTAAAAGTTCGACCTTAGTAGCAAAATTCTCTACATTTGCATGTGCAAAAATAAAAGTAGTATCACGATATATAATCAATGCTCTTTCTAATTGTGCAATAGGATGACCACTTGCAGGATCGATATGTAATAATAAGGGAGTCTTGTATTGAGCCGCCATTTCATAGATTAGCGGTAAATTCCCGTCCATCGGGTGCTCTGCTTTCCATTTAAGTTTGGATACAATGGGTGAGTATGTGGACGCAGCTGCCACTTCACCAATCCCCATAAATCCTTTTTCCAGATTTTCTTTAACAATCTTCAGCCCTTCCTCTTCATATCTCGGATTTAAATAGTCGGTAAAAAAACATCCATCGTAACCAATGATTGAAATGTTCTGTAAAATATAGTCAATCATTATTGGGAACGTTTCCGACATATTCGAAGAGCACTATGGGGAAATTTTATGAAAATCAGAAAAATAAAATGGATTAATTTACCTTACCGTTCTATAATATCCTTATCATATTGGAGCGGATCAAGATGGTCCTTATCCAGAAGGGGGAGATGGATATGGGAGAAATCATACATGTAATGAATCGGTCAATCGAAAAAAGGAAAAAGGTTATGGGGAGGAAAATAGTTGAACGAAATACTATTGAAGACAAACAAAGTATCAAAAGAACAGTTAGAAGAGATTAAGGGTTTAATGATAGTATGTGAAACATTTGATGGACTAAATGTAGAAATTAGTTTAAATCCAGTTGTGGTTGAAAGTAGAAGTGGACAGTATTGCTTTGATTACCTTTTCTACGTAGAAAACAAGCTTGTTGGTTATCTAGGAGCATTTGATATTTTAGATCCATTTCATTTAGAAATCACTGGTGTAGTTCACCCAAGTTTTCGACGTAAAGGTATTTTTACTAGATTATTAAACGCTGCGAAAGAAGAATTTAATCATCAAAAAGTAAAGGAAGTTTTACTGGTCGTTGATAACAACTCTATTGAAGGAAAAGGCTTTGTACAGTCTATCAATACAAGATTAAGTCACTCGGAATATAGCCTAAAGCATTACGGTAATGTTAATAAGGAAGATTTTGTGGTAACCATTGAAACTCCGATCGAATCAGATTATAGTGACATGGTCCATATACATGCAGAGGCATTCAGGGACAATTTAGAAGAAGCTAGTCAAGTAATTACCAACAACCTTCAATCTGACTTGTACGATGTTTTAGTGGCAAAGGTTCGTGGAACGATTATTGGTTCCCTATCCATTTTCAAGAATGAGGGGAATAGGTATCTTTCTGCTTTTTCTGTTGCCCCAAAGTATCAAGGAAAAGGATATGGTAGACAAATTTTAAAGCAAGTCGTTCAGTTATTGAAAGACGAAGGAGTAGATTCTATTATGCTGGAAGTAGAGATTCAAAATGCAAATGCCCTTCATCTTTACCAAGCCTGTGGATTTGAAGTGGTAGCTGGTTTTGATTACTATTTATTAGGGGATAGTTAAATCAAAACTGCATTTTGAAAGGAGTTTTTATGAATCCAATTATTGAAACCATTCTAAATCACCGTTCGATTCGGAAATTTGAAGACCAGCCATTAACGAAAGAACAAATTCATACCATTGTTGCATGTGCAAGCTCAGCTTCAACCTCGAGTAATATACAAGCATATTCCATCATTGGAGTGACGGACAACGAAAAGAAGAGGCAATTAGCAGAGCTAGCAGGTAATCAGTCTTATGTAGAAGATAATGGACACTTTTTGGTTTTTTGTGCTGACTTACACAGACATGAAATATCATTAGAAATGGAAAGTGCTGAGGGAGTAGAATCTTTAGAAAGCACCGAGAAATTTATGGTTGCTCTCATTGATGCAGCACTTGCTTCACAAAATGCAGCTATTGCTGCCGAATCAATGGGCCTTGGAATCTGTTATATTGGTGGTATTCGAAATCATTTAGATAAAGTCTCAGAAATCCTAAAAGTACCCAAAAGAGTGATTCCTCTTTTTGGCATGGCCATTGGGTATCCTAGCTCAAATTCATATAAAAAACCGAGACTTCCACTTGCACATATTTATCATGAAGAGGAATATGAGCAAGACGTGGAAAAGTTTAAGAGTGAGTTACAAGCATATAATAAAGAGCTATCCCAATATTACCTGGAGCGGACGAACGGTAAAAGGCAGGATACATGGACAGATCAAATGGCAAGGATGTTAGAATCACCAAAAAGAATGTATATGAAAGAATTTATTCAGAAAAAAGGCTACGACATCAGATAAAGATAATAGGGTACTTCCTCTATAATAGGAACGTACCCTATTTTTTATTTTCGGGAACCTTCTTCATCCAATGCACATCTAAAGGATAAAGATGATAACGGAAGGTCTCCTTTTGGATAGTAAACTTTTGAAAAAAGCTCACCGAGGAGATAAATCGGCTTTTATCACCTTAATAAATGAGCATGAAAAAATGTTATACCGTGTTGCATTCTCAATTCTACGAGCGGATACAGATGTGCCGATGTTGTTAATTTTACAATAAAACTACATAGAGCAATTAGAAGTGATGGAAGAACAATTAAATGAAAAAGTAAGGGGGAATCCTCCTTACTGTTTTGACCATTTATCAACAAACTCAGCTTCGTGCCGTTCCATTTCATCCAAAAGTGCTTTAGGATGATCCTCGACGATCAAGCTATTCACATATTCACCATTTAAGAAACCTTCATCAACCATATGCTGAAGGAGGCTAACAAAGCTATCATAGTACTGGTTAATATTAAATAACGCAATCGGTTTATTATGATAACCGATCTGATACCACGTCATCACTTCAGCTAGCTCTTCTAACGTACCAATTCCGCCTGGAAGAGCAATGAACCCATCAGCCAATTCATACATTTTTGATTTTCGCTCATGCATATCTTCGACCACAAAAAGCTCGGTTAATTCCACGTGTTCAACACGCTCAAAGATTTTCTTAGGAATGACACCAATTGAATGACCGCCATTTTCTAGAACGGCACGGGATACTTCCCCCATAATTCCGATATTACCGCCACCGTATATTAATTCGATACCACGTTTTGCTAGGAACTCTCCTAGTTGCTTGGCTTGGTTTATATACTCAGGATGCTTTCCAGTGCTAGAGCCACAAAAGACACATAGTCGTTTTAGTTTCATGATTATCCTCCAATTTTGCATTAATCATGTTCATTTTTACATAGAATAGGGAAAAAAATCCACCTTTTATCATGAGAATAAAAAGATAATTTTTAGTTGTTAACTTGGAGCATGATTTTTACGAAATAATTTTGATATAATGGTCAGTAGAACTTTTCATAAGGGATGAAAGTGCGGGTATCCGTTTAGAATGAAAAGGAAGGCTTTTTACTGATTGCAGAAATAAGGGGTGAAGGCATTGAATAAGAAATGGTGGAAAGAAGCTGTTGCATACCAAATTTATCCCCGTAGTTTTATGGATTCAGATGGGGATGGGATTGGTGACCTAAGAGGAGTTATTTCCAAGCTTGATTATTTGAAGAATCTAGGCGTAGATGTGATTTGGATCTGTCCTATTTTCAAATCACCAAATGCCGATAATGGATACGATATCAGTGACTATCAAGATATCATGGAAGATTTCGGTACGATGGAAGATTTCGATGAACTATTGGAAGAAGTACATAACCGTGATATGAGGCTCATATTAGATTTAGTTGTAAACCACACAAGTGATGAACATCCATGGTTTATTGAATCTCGTTCATCAAAAGAAAACCCAAAACGTGATTGGTATATTTGGCGAGATAGAAAAGAGGGCAAGGAGCCAAACAACTGGGAGAGTATTTTCAGTGGCTCAGCATGGGAGTATGATGAAAAAACTGGCCAATATTACATGCACGTTTTTGCGACGAAGCAACCCGATTTAAACTGGGAAAAAGCTGAGGTTCGTGATGCAGTATATGAAATGATTCGTTGGTGGCTTGACAAAGGAATTGACGGATTTAGAGTAGATGCCATATCACATATTAAGAAGAAGGACGGCTTACCTGATATGCCAAACCCAGAAGGATTAGACTATGTTTCCTCATTTGAGGGACATATGAACCAGGAGGGTATTCAGGAGTACTTGCAAGAACTCAAAGAGCAAACGTTTGCACGTTACGACATTATGACAGTAGGGGAAGCGAACGGAGTGAAGATTGAGCAAGCAGATGAATGGGTTGGAGAAATAAACGGTAAGTTTAATATGATCTTCCAATTCGAGCATCTAGGTTTATGGGAAAAGGGGAATAATGGTTCTGTTGATTTAGTTCAATTAAAGAAAACATTAACTAAATGGCAAAAAGGTCTAGAGAATAAAGGATGGAACGCGCTATTCCTTGAAAACCATGATCAAGCCCGATCCGTATCAACGTGGGGTAACGATGAAGAATACTTAAGTGAGAGTGCAAAGGCACTTGGTACGATGTACTTTTTAATGCAAGGAACACCATTTATTTATCAAGGACAAGAAATAGGAATGACGAATGTTCGATTTGACTCCATTGATGACTATGACGATGTAGCCATGAAAAATTATTATGAAATTGAGACGAAAAAAGGTCGCCCTCACGAAGAAATCATGGAAATTATCTGGACAAAAGGTCGTGATAATTCTCGTACCCCGATGCAATGGGACAATTCTGACAATGGTGGCTTTACTATAGGGACTCCGTGGATGGGTGTGAACGATAATTACACCTTTATAAATGTGGAAGAACAAGAAAAGGATTCATCTTCGATCCTAAGCTTCTATAAAGAAATGATTAAGCTTCGAAAAACAGAGGATGTTTTCATCTATGGAAACTATGACTTAATCCTTGATTCTCATGAACAAATTTACGCTTATACAAGAACGTTAGGTGACCAAAAAGCACTGGTTATCAGTAACATTAGCAGTGAGCCGGCTCAATATAATAATGCTGACCTAGCGTTATCAACGGAGAATCTGGTCCTTCAAAACTACCAAGTAGAAGAACATCAAAATACAACAAGCTTTGAACTACAGCCTTGGGAAACTAGAGTCTATGTACTTTAAGCAAAAAGAGCCTATGCGGCTCTATTTTTAATAAGTCAAGGAAAGTTTATGGTGTTTAGTTTATACAATTCTACTGCTAAATCCAGCTCCAGCGCCCAGCCAAGATGAAATGGCGACGATCTTTGCCATTTCATCCTACTCGAGGGAAAAAGAAAAATCACTTTTTCCTTGGTTAAATAACCTGTCATGAATAAAAGGGAAAACCACCCTTTTTCATGACAGAACATTTTCTCTGCCTTAAGTTAAACGGGGCGCCCTTGTAGCTTATTCTAAAAATGTCATCAAAAAATCCCACACAAATAATTGTGCGGGATTTTTATCTTATCTATTCTCAAGCTTTGCAAGCTCAGAAAGGATTTCTTCATTTTCAGGTAGTTCACTGATTGGGTGCACATCGATAAATCGAATAATACCTTCTTTATCAATGATAAATAGAGCACGTTCTGACATACCTTTTTCATGGCGAACGCCATAAGCATCTGTTACTGCACCTTGTGGGTGGAAGTCAGATAATAGTGGATATGTAATACCACCAATAGATTTTTGCCATGCTTCGTGGCTTGGTATACTATCTACGCTGATACCCAAAACTTGGGTATTTAAGCCTTCAAAATCTTCGAGGGCATCCTCGTAAGAAGGCATTTGCGCGCCTCAGACAGGGGTCCAATCTAAAGGATAGAATGCGATAAATACATTCTTTTTGCCAAGGTAGTCAGAAAGACTAACTTCGCGGTCGCCATGAGCTTTAAGTGTAAAGTTAGGTGCTTTATCACCGATTTTGAGCGTTTTAGTTTCAGTTGCTCCTTTTGGCATCGTACTTCCTCCTTTTATGAAAAATAAAATTATATAATAATCCAAAGAGAGCAAAGACTCCCGTTAGAATATTAACTATATTGTGGCTTCATTTGCTTGCGCTTGTTTACATGCTGGTCAGCACCAAGTGCAGCAATACAACCGTCAGCTGCTGAAATAACAGCTTGTTTAATTGGAGTTCTTCTAGCATCTCCGCCAGCAAATACTCCATCAACACTAGTACGTAATGTATCATCTACCTTTACGTAGCCTTCTTCATCACGCTCAACAGCACCTTTTAAGAAATCAGTACCAGGTTTTAGGCCAGCAAGGTATAAGAATACACCATCTACTTCCCAGGTTACTTCGTTTTTATCAGCATCACGAACTAATAGGCCGTCAACCTTCTTATCACCTTTAATTTCTTTTAAACGATGATTCCAGAAAATCGATACATTGTCTTTAGTCTTTAGTTCATCAACTGAAGCGTCGCCCTTCATTTTGTTTGTCGGCACTAGTAATAATACCTCTTTTGCAAACTTAGAAAGAGCAAGAGTCTCGTGTACTGCTTCATCTGTATCTCCGACAACGGCAACAATACGATCTTTAAAGAAAGCAGCGTCACAAGTAGAACAATAGCTTACACCGCGACCTGTGAATTCTTCTTCACCCTTAATTTTACTACCAGGTGCTTTAGCGCCAACAGCAATAAACACACTCTTAGCTTTAATGATTCCTTCAGGAAGCTCAAGCTTTTTAATGTCATCATCTGAAAAATCAACACTTAACACATTCGAGCGAATCATGGTTGTCCCAAAATCACGAGCCTGAACATGCATTTTTTCTAGAAGCTCTTGACCTGTAACCTCGCCTGGAACACCAGGATAATTCGCAATTTTATGCGTGATCGCTAAAGTCCCTGAACTTGGTGCCTTATCAATAATTAATGTTTTCAATCGGGCACGGGAAGCATAAACTGCAGCTGAAGCTCCAGCAGGTCCCCCTCCAATTGTAACAAAATCATAGATTTCGTCAAAAATTTCATTTGTTGGTTCTTTGAAAAATTCTTCTTCGGTTGTTTCTTCCTGCTTTCTCGGCTGATCACCTGTTACTCCAAGAGCTTTTTTCATTTTGTTTGGTCTATATCCAATAAATGCTTCTCCATCAATAAAAACAACTGGGGTGGAGAACATTCCTTGTTCATGTAGGTCATCAAAATATTGAGGATTGTCAGTTACATTACGCTCTTCGTAAGTAAATCCCCATTCTTTAAATTCATTTTTCATTTTTTCACAGTATGGACAGCCAGTACTACTATATAGAACAATATTTGGCATTTTTGTACCCCCTTAACGAGTATAACAGTTATTACTTTATAATAATTATAATTAAGTGTCAAGCAATGTAACTTCTTTAGGAAGTATGCCCTAAAAACGAGAAAAAAACCATCCTGTAAGTGATTACTCACTTTACAAACGAATTGGTAATGAGATAGAATAAATGAGTAAGTACTCACTATAATTGGTGGTAGGGGGGCATGATTTTGGCTAACAATAAAAAAATTATAGTATCAAACGTTCATAAAAGCTTTGGGAAAAAAGACGTATTAACTAGTGTGTCCATGGATGTTGAAGAACGTGAAATATTCGGATTATTAGGGCCTTCAGGCGCTGGGAAAACAACTTTAGTAAAAATGATTGCTGGAATTGATGAAGCCACAAGGGGAACCATTAAAGTACTAGATGTTGAAATGCCAAAATTACATGTTCTTCATAAAATTGGATTTATGGCACAGTCCGATGCATTATATGGGGAATTAAGTGCAGTTGAAAACTTGGAATTTTTTGCAACGATATATGGACTAAAGGAGCCAGTAAGAAAAGAAAGAATAGAGAAGGCTTTAACTCTCGTGAATTTAACCGATGAACGAAAAAAACAAGTCAACCAATTCTCCGGTGGAATGAAAAGAAGGCTATCATTAGCAGCAGCTTTGCTTCATGAGCCGGAAATTTTGATTCTCGATGAACCAACAGTAGGAATTGATCCCGTGCTGCGTCAATCAATATGGAATGAATTTATCGAATTAACGAGGCAAGGAACAACTATTATTGTTACTACTCATGTAATGGATGAAGCGGAAAAGTGTAATCGCTTAGGAATGATTCGTGATGGAAGCCTTATAGCAGTTGGCACACCAGAGGAGTTAAAGAAAAACACCGATTCTACTACGATCGAGGAAGCCTTTTTATATTTCGGAGGTGTGCACAAATGAGAATTCAGGCTATGGTTGTCAGAATCATTCGGCAATTTATAAGGGATAAACGCACATTAGGAATGCTTGTTGCAGCTCCGATTTTAATATTAACACTTATGTCAGTTGTATTTTCTAGTGATGCCCTAGATCCTAAAATTGGGATAGTTACGGAACATGACGCTTTATTAGAGGCTTTTAATAACAAAGAAATAGAAGTTTATGAGTTTAGTAGTGTAGAGGATGCGTTACAGGCGACAGAGGATAAGGAGGTGCATGGATTTATTGAAGTAGAAGGACAAAGCATTCGGATGACTATTGAGGGAAGTGACCCGAATGTTAATAAATCGGTTATCATGACAGTTCAAGAGGTATTGTCACAACTTCAATCACCTAATGTATCAAATAAACCAGAAATTATTTATATTCATGGGTCTGAAGAGATGGACACGTTCGATAACGTTGGTCCTTTTCTCATTGGATTTTTTGTTTTCTTCTTTATCTTTTTAATTGCAGGTGTATCCTTTTTAAGGGAAAGGACGACTGGAACATTGGAAAGATTACTTTCTACACCGCTTAGAAGATGGGAAATCGTGATAGGTTATGTAATTGGGTTTGGAATTTTTACGACAATTCAGGCAGGTATTATTGTCTGGTTCTCAATTGAAATATTAGACATCATGATGTTTGGATCCATTTTTTTCGTAATGCTTGTTGCGTTTATGCTCGCAATTACGGCTTTAACGTTAGGAACATTACTATCCGCCTATGCTCGTAATGAATTACAGATGATTCAATTTATTCCACTTGTAGTGGTTCCGCAAGTGTTTTTCTCAGGGCTTTTTAATATTGATACAATGAATCCATGGTTACAATCCATTAGTGTCATCATGCCATTAACTTATGGCGGAGAAGCAATGCGAGATATTATGATTAGAGGCGGAGGGTGGTCTTCGATTTGGAGCGAAGTTGTAGTACTCCTTGGTTTTGCCCTTCTATTTATGGTATTAAACACACTTGCCCTAAAAAAACACCGTAAACTTTAGAAATCATCGATTGTTTGTATGTCCCCTTTAGTAGAATTATAATGAATAGAAAGAAGGGATAAGGGAGATGCAAAATGTCTGAGCAAGAATGGATCCAGGATTTATTACATGCAAGTGGAGAAGACGAAATAAAGTTTAGCGAAAAGCAGCTTAAGATAATTGAAGCAGCTGCTGTAACATTTGCAGAGAAAGGATTTGCTGCTACATCTACAAGTGAAATTGCCAAAAAGGCTGGTGTTGCAGAGGGTACAATCTTTCGTCACTATAAAACGAAAAAGGACCTACTTTTCTCAATCGTTCGTCCAACAATTGAACGACTTTTAGCCCCTCATCTTGCTAAAAGCTTTGCCAAAGATGTATTTACCGTGCAATATGAGAGCTATGAAGATTTTCTTCGAAAGCTTGCTAAAAACCGTTATGAATTTCTGAATAAGCACTTTCCAATTCTGAAAATATTTTTACAAGAAATAGCTTTTCATGAAGAGCTAAGAGAGCCCTATATGCGGCTATTTCAACAACATATATATCCAAACTTTGAGAAAACAATTATCCACTTTCAACAGAAAAAAGAAATCATTGATTGGCCACCTAAAGATGTAATGAGGCTCACAATAACCTCGTTATTAGGCACCTTACTCGCCATGAAGCTAAATATTGCGAAAGATAGCTATGAAGCTGAAATCGATAAGGCCGTTACTTTTATTATGAAGGGTTTATCTCGATAAAGAACTAGGCTTTCTAATTATGAGAACTTTGGAGAAATCCAAGGTTTTTTTTTTATAAGTTAGGAAAGTATAAGTTTCTGGTGTTTAGTTTATACAATGTTACGGCTACATCCAGCTCCAGCGTCCAGCCAAGATGAAATGGCGACGATCTTTGCCATTTCATCCTACTCGAGGGAAAAAGAAAAATCACTTTTTCCTTGGTCAAATGTTCCTAAATGAGAAAAAAGGGAAAAGCACCCTTTTTTCTCATTTAGGAACATTTGCTATGCCTGAGGCTCAACGGTGCGCTTGCCCCATTTGTTCGTAAAAATGATCTAGGGGTTAGACAAAGAGGATAGAATTATAGTAATATATAAATATTGTAAAATAGTTATTTAATACGAAATTGAACTTATTAAGAGGTTTGACTACTTGCCATAAAAGAAAAAAGCTACAAAGTGCCGATTAATGGGTTTTGTTAAGTGGGACAAATAACTATATCTTCTAACTTTACATAATTGTCCGAACAAATTTTATATTCTGAATATTATACCAAAATAACATCAGAGGTGGGATTACAGGATGAGAATCAACTTGAAGAAGGTAGAACATCAAATGAGATTTACTCTGAGGAAGAAGTTAATTGCAGGATTTGCTGTGTTGTTATTTCTTATGTGCGTTGTAGGTGGGATAGGTATTTATAGCCTTGAATCAACAAATAGCTCCTATAGAGAATTAATGGATGATAGCGTTCCTAAACTAGTTATTGTTAAAGACTTAAAACAAGAATATTCAAATCAAACATTAGCTGTTCGTGCTTATGTAATTTCTAATGATCGTAGCAACATTGATGCATATGAGGAGTCAGTTAACCGATTTAATGAATTGGTAAAGGATCTAAAAAGCCGCACAAAAGATCAAAAGGCATTAGCCTCGATTGAATCGCTTGAGCATACTTATTTAGAATATTTAGACGTAATTAAACAAGCTCTACAATATAAGATGCTTGGTGATGATAAAGGATATATTCAAATTATGAATACCTCCTCAAAGGAAGTTGGCGCAAAGTTTAATCAAGCAATTGAAGAAATAATTGCCTTTCAAGCGCAAGATTTAGAATCCCAAAGTGAAGAAGCAACTGAAAGTGTTGATGCGGTTTCATTTTTACTTATTACGATATTAATTATTGCATTGTTAGTAGGAATTAGTATCGCTGTAGTACTTGGAATCAAAATTTCTAGTCCAATTCTTCAAATTACAAGCTCGATGAAACAAGTCGCTAGCGGTGATTTATCGATTGAAGACGTTAAGGTAAAAACAAAGGACGAAGTTCAGGAACTTGGGGAATCATTTAATCAAATGGTTGGGAACCTGCGATCAGTCATAACTCAAGTAATTGATTCATCTAGTCAAGTTGCTGCTTCTAGTGAACAATTAAATGCAAGTGCGCAGGAAAGCAACTCTGCAACAGAGCAAATCTCCTATTTGATTCAAGAAAACGCAGAAGGTATTGAAACACAATTAGCCCAATTTAATGGTGTTCAGTCTTCTATAAATGAAATGTCTCAAGGAATAGAACAAATCACCATGAATAGTGAGAGTATGTTAGATACAACAGAGCACTCTAACCAACTTACTACATCAGGTGCACAATCGATTCAAAAAGTAGTAGGGCAGATGACAAAAATAAGTCAATCTGTAAAAGAAACAACAGATGTGATTGTTACTTTAGGAGAACGTTCCAAAGAAATATCTGATATTGTTAATCTAATCACGAATATTTCAGAGCAGACAAATTTACTTGCTTTAAATGCGGCTATTGAAGCAGCAAGAGCTGGGGAGCATGGAAAAGGGTTTGCAGTAGTAGCAGATGAGGTCAGAAAATTAGCAGAAGAATCGAAGCGTTCCGCAGCTCAAATTACAGCTATGATTTCAATCATTCAACAAGATACGAATACGGCTGTTCTATCCATGGAGAACGGCAAATTGGAAGTTGAAACAGGCTTATCGTACACGGAAGAAGCAAGTAGTGCCTTTGTTCAAATTGAAGAATCTATTCAAGATGTAACAAGTAAGGTTGAAGAAGTTTCATCTTCAATTCAGCAATTAAATGCATTAAGTACTGAAATTGTTAAAATAGTGGATGAGGTTAAGGGAATTTCAGAAAAGAGTGTAGCTGCAACTCAAGAAGTGAGTGCAGGAACAGAAGAGAATTTAGCAACAATTGAAGAGGTCTCAAATTCTGCCCAAAGCTTATCGCAGCTTGCAGATGAACTTCAACAGGTTGTAGCTAAATTTAAACTTTAGACACTCTAAAAATGTAAACAAGGTGAATGAATTCATGTTTACAAAAAGTCAATATTGACTATATTTACTTTATAATTAAATGAATCTATATGTCTACACATTATAAAAAAGGATAGATAAGTCAGAAAAATACTGCTTATTCTATCCTTTTTATTATACAGATGTTTTCATTTATAAAGAAAACATTCTACTGTTATTGAAACTATCGCTACCGTACCCCTAGTTGTCGCATAGCTAAGACTTAAGAACTAGTCTGGACCATGAAG
Source organism: Bacillus salitolerans (assembly GCF_042680805.1). Lineage (NCBI taxonomy): Bacteria > Bacillati > Bacillota > Bacilli > Caryophanales > Bacillaceae > Bacillus > Bacillus salitolerans. Next base: position 169,445 of record NZ_JBHUEM010000001.1, read on the forward strand.
TTTCGAATTAGAGTAGCAAACGCTTCGGGGGCTTCTAAAGGTAGGTGGTGATAGACCCCTTCCATTTCGTGAAGTGGTCCTTCGGTGATTCGAGCGAGATTTTGGGCGCCTTCTACTGGCATTACAACGCTTTCTTTCGCTCGAACAAACCAGGTGGGGCAGTTAACCTGCCTAGCTAGTGCCACTGCTTCAACCTTTTCAATTGCCAATGCTCGTCGATCAAATCGCTCTCCCCAGCACCCTTTCTCTTGTTCATGAAAGCACTCCTTGGCAATCTGTTCCACTCTTTCTGTAGGGGCAGCGTGCTGAGGCGGGAGTAACCGATAATTTGCCACAGCATCTTGAAGAGTGTCGTAAATACGTCCACTCTTTTGAGCAGCTTTGTGTAATCCAGCTAACTCCTCTTCAGGGGAGTCAATTTTCATATCACCTACTAGTAAAGCGGAAGGAGGACGAACACCGCGACTAGCCACTTTAAGCCCTACGTAGCCACCCATCGAATGTCCCACGATGGCATAAGGACGGTCGAGCTTTCTGGCAAGTTCCTCTATGTCTTCTGCGTAATCGTTGAAACGATAGCTATTAGCCCAGCAGCTCTGACCGTGTCCTCTGAAATCAGGGGCTACCAAATAGTACTCCTTTTTCAGATGTGGTGCTACCCACTTCCACCAGCCGCTATGACAAGCAAGGGCGTGCAGGAGTATTATGGTTGGCTTTTGTGGATCTCCCCACGTTTGATAGTGCATCTCCATCTATTGACCTCCATTCGCTGCAAACGCCTACTCTTCCAAATAGTTTTAAAGTGTATAAAGGCGCGCACAATTCTTCTTATTCCATCATACACCATTATATGTATCTTATAGTTAATAATAATAACGTCATCGAGAGTTATTTGTTCATATCATTTTGATAACTAATAGTCCATTAATACTAACACCCCTACCTTTCATGTTTCTCTTTGCCTTGAGTAGCATAGATTGGTGCCAGGCGTCTTTTGTTTGTTTATAAAATGGGTTTAAAATAACGGTTTTCTAACATAAGTGTACAATCCTTCCCGGTATCATAGGAAAGGTTTCCGAGTTTCTCTGAAATGGTTTTAAGGCACTCTGGTTCCCCGGTATGCCAATAATTCCAAATAAGAGTAAGAATATCGACGCCTTCCTTTTCTGCATTTTGAAATAAGGTTAGAAAGCAATCGACAGATGCTTCATCTTCATTTGTTGGATGGAGCCACTCTGTTTTTTGTTCATTTAAGTAATCCTTATCTTCTACATTCTTTTGGTAGGAAAAGGGGGATATTCTCTTCTTCAAAATACGATTTTTCCAGCCTAATGGATCATGCAATACTTTTAAGGCATGAATCATATATTGATAGGACTTATTCACATAATCAGCGGGCATTGTGTCAGCTTCTTTTGGAAATGTATCTTGAATAAGCTTTGAAAGCATAGAGCGAATGGGATTGTATAATGTTGGACCAATGTATATTTCTTTATAGACTGGAACCTTGTATGTATCAATATTCTTCCACCGTTTCATCAGTATAGTGTCAATAATGATTTCTAATTTTTGGTGACGATTTTCTTCATTACCGGAGCGATAAATGATATAAGGATGTGTGTTACGATCAAGTAAATGGTGAGTAACAAAGCCTAATATATAGGCAAGAAGTTTTGAATCGCTCTTATTCTCGTACCCATGCTGGATCATTTTCATTAAAAAGGGCCCACATTGTTCATAATGGATTCTTTCTCCAATTAATGTAACAGGCTTTGATTTCCAAGGCCAGTAATTGTGGTAAAAGAACGGGTCTGGACCTTGAGTTCCGAGTTGGAAATAAGTTCTAACATCCTCTACCATGTTGTGTAATTCTGCACGCTCTATTACTTTGTTACCAAATAATATATGTGTCCAAACGTTTGGCAAAATAGTCACCATCCTTCATTACGGTCTATCACCTTTATTATACTGAACCTCCTACCACTTATGGAATAATTTACAAAAAATAAAACAAAAATCACTAGAGGGCTTGTTAACCGTCTAGTGAGTTTGTTTATATAACATATGGACCTACTAGTAAAATCGTTAAAAACATATGAAGTCCAATTTTATAAGAAACTTCATTTTCCTCTGACCAGTCAGGATTATTCACTTTGTACGTTATAAGCAACGTAATAATAGTGATGATGATTGGTAGGATATATTGACTAAATGTGAAATTAATAAAGAACGGTCCAGTTTGAATAGAAGGTGAATCGAAAAATTGCTGTATAAAGATGAATTGTGTAATTAAGTAAGACACCACTGCAATTCGTTTCACAAGCAATTTATTATAAATCTGAAAAATATTCATTGAAAATAATACGATAGCTGGTGGGATTACCACTAATAGTGACACTAATAGAAAGATAAACGCTCCTGATAATGACAAAAGTGTTCGTGATAATGCTATAGAATAGTCTTTTTTTGTTAACTGTAAACTAGTTTCTAGAGCTTGAGGACTTGTGCTTGCCCCCATAACCTTATAGTTATTCCCCTCGTAATCAATCCAGGTGATAACATCCTTTGATACCCAAAGTGGTTTTGAGGAAGGTAAATAGGTTGTCCCTATACGATGAGCTTCCCATATTTCTCCCTGTTTTGATCCAATAAATACATTGGTAGCAACTTCCCCATTAAGGGAACTATTAGATGAAAATAAAAGCTTTACGTTTTGATCATCATCAATCATTAAGCTGAAGTCCTTAATTCGATCCAATCTTGCCTTCGTATCAGCATTTCTAATTTCTAAATGTCTCGAAAAAGCAACCTCTTTTGGCAGCTCTGATAAGGTAATATCGGCATAATAATTTCGTATGACGATGTTTCCTCCCCCTTTACGGCTAGAGGTGTTATAAATTAGATGAACCTTCCCTTGTTGTTCCACGTAGTCAACGCTACTATATGTTTCATAGTATGAATCCTTTTGAAATAAAGGATAGGAGATAAATTCACCATTTGTCAATTTATAAAAAGTAAATTGTAATAAACCTTGTTCTAGTTCAGTCGCTGTAATGAGTGAATCCCCTTGCTGTGATAAAGAAACATCCACAGCAGTATGGTTACTAATTGTGATAGGTTCAAAGGTTGTTAGATTGATAACAGAGACACCCTTATCATGACTGACAATGGCGAGGTCCTCATTAGCCTCTAAGGATTGTGCTGACTCCAAAATGGTGTTACGTTCACCGAGAGCGTTCTGGTGGTACAGTGTATTGTTTTTGATAAACAGAGTATCTTCACCGTTTGTCCAATATGGGTCAAGTCCACTAATTGGAACATCTATACTCTTCTTTTGTTCGACCGATAAATCGATATGTACAAGAGAATGGTTAATTTGTTGTTCTCCTACTGTATAAAAGTGAAAACCATCATCTTTTCGTTGAATAAGTGGCTCTGTGTTCCCAGACATTAATTCAAGAGAAAGGGAACGACTCCAAGGCTCATGGTAAGAGTTTTTCTCTTGATTGAGTGCATGCCAATATTGAACACCAATAATAATGAATGCTGAGATGATAAAAGGTAGAATCCTAGTTAGTTTTGATAATTTTTCTTTCATCAGTACCCCCTGTATAATAGGTATATAGTTGGAAAATAATTCAATATTTTATATAGTAGCATGAATGGTAAAAAAAATACACCTGAAAAAATTTCAGGTGTTAATTTGCCCAGTTTCCATTTCTGAATAACGGTTCAATGACTCCATCAGCTGTTTCTGCGTCAATATCCATTTCGGCAGAGCCAATCATGAAGTCAACATGAACTAAGCTCGAGTTAGAACCGTTTTGCTTTAGTTCTTCGGCATTCATGTTTGTTCCGCCTTCAATACAAATTGGGTAGGCATTACCGATAGCTAAATGATTTGATGCATTTTCGTCAAAAAGTGTGTTATAAAAGAGTACATTTGTATTTGAAATAGGTGAGTGATGAGGAACTAATGCAATCTCACCAAGAAAATGGGAACCCTCATCTGTTTCGATCAATTGTTTTAGTGCGTCATATCCTTCTTTTGCTTGAAAATCAATGATTCTTCCCTTTTCAAACGTTAAAGAGAACTCATCAACAACGTTTCCAGCAAGTATTAATGGCTTTGTACTGCTAACGGTACCATTGACACCTTCCATTAAAGGTGTTGTAAACACTTCCTCAGTTGGCATATTCGGAATAAAAGGAACTCCCTTCGCATTCGTTCCACCTCCACCGACCCAAATGTGCTTTTCGGGAAGTTCGATGAAAAGGTCTGTGCCAGGTCCTCTATAATGGAGTTTTTTATACTTTTTACTATTCAAGAATTCGACCTTATTAAGCAGTTGCTTACTATGCTCTTCCCATGCCTTAATTGGATCATCGAGTGTAGCCCTTGTGCATGCGAAAATACTTTCCCAAAGTGCTGGTACCTGTTTCTCTTCGGACAGATGTGGAAATACTTTAGCCGCCCATTCAGGTGTTGGAACCGATACGACACACCAGCTGATTTGGTTGGAACGTGTCATGCTACGGAAAGATCCCATTGCTTCTGCTTGAGCTTTTCTTGTCATCGCAACACGCTCTGCACTTACACCCTTTAAAAGGTCTGGATTTGAGGCAGATATAGCTAGATAAGCACAACCGTCCTTGGCCATTTCTTCATAACCTTTTGCTTTCCATGATGGAAAATGCATTAGTGATTCTTCTGGAGCCTGCTCATATTTGATTTTAGAAAGCTCTTCATCGACCCATTCAACATGCACATTTTTAGCGCCTGCGTCATACGCTGCTTTTGCCACTTCTCTTACATATTCAGCGGATACAATCGGTGCATTGATTAATAATATTTGTCCCTTTTGAATATTTAACCCAATTTTAACCGTAATTTCTGCATATTTCTTTAGCTTTTCTTGAAATGTACTCAAGTCATTAGCCCCCTATTATCAGTTCTTCCAATTATTGTATCAAATTATTTTAAAAAAGGTGTAGTACACATTTTTATCTCTTCGCGCTTATGATAGTTTATAATAGTATTAACGGAGAGAGGGGTTGAAATAAGTTGAAAAACCCAATTGTATTATTTGATGGTGTGTGTAATTTATGTAATGGAGCTGTTCAGTTCTTACTCAAGCACGACAAAAAAGAGAAGTTACGGTTCGCTTCCCTTCAGTCTCCTAAAGGGCAAGAGCTACTTCAATCGTTTCATCTTCCAACAGCTGATTTCAATAGCTTTGTATTAATAAAAAATGAAAAATATTATGTTAAATCAAATGCTGCCCTTCAAATATGTAAGGAGCTAGGAGGCTTGTACTCACTTCTCACCATACTTTGGATCATACCTAGTCCAATCCGAAATGTACTCTATGATGGGATAGCTAGAAATCGTTACAAATGGTTTGGAAAAAAAGATCAATGTATGCTTCCTACCCCAGAATTAAAAAAGAGATTCTTAGAATAAATAAAAAGATTCCCACTTCTTCGTGTGGAATCTTTATTTTTTAAAAGTTGAACCAGTTTTTTGCGCTTATCAGACCTTAAAGCCCTTTGAACCTAGCGGTGCATGTTCGATAATTTCGTTAATCGGAAACGTGTATTACATGCCTCTTTGCTCGGTCACTATGATTAGTTTTTGTTTTAACTTTACAATGATAGGTAGACCTAATAATCCGATAAAAATAGTAATGGCCCCTGCTATGGCAATTAAAAAACCAACACCAATTATTTCTGCTATTCCAGCTCCGATAGCTGGAGCTATTAACATAGCGAAAGTTTGCGTGGATTGTGCAACAGAAGAGACTCTTCCCATCATACTTGAAGGAGTTTGGCTTTGAAGGATATATCCAAATGGAATTGTTGCCCCTGCCCCTATCGCCCCTAGTAAAAATGCCAGGGCTAGCCATACCATCAATGGTCCTAGAAGAAATTTCATACCTCCTAGTCCAATTAGAAAGGTAGTCGTACCGCTGAATATCATGGAAGTACACATGAATAATAGTGGATGTTTTTTCCATCGGGGGATATAGCCAACTAGTAGAGAGCCCAGCACGCTTCCTAAGCCGACCGCACTTATCAATAACCCGTATCCAGCTTCATTAAATCCTAAATCTTGTGATAGGAAAACAAGTAAACCGTCATATAGAAAAATAATGAACATTACAAGAGCAGTACTAAGGATGGATATTTTCAGAATAAAGTTATGATGAATATGATGTAACCCCTGCATGAAATCCGACCAAAACCTTTGATTACCTTTACGATTTATAGTCTCTATCTCACTCTCACTTTTTAAGCTTGGTAACCGTAAAAGTAAAAAGGTGGCGATGATAAATCCGATAGCCTCAATGATGAAGGGGCTTGTAGGACCTAAAATTGCTATTAACGTACCACCAATGGCTGGACCAATAACCTTCATAGAATTCATTGACAGCTGACTTAATGTTACTGCTTGTGGTAAATTTTTCTCTGAAACAGTTAGACGTATCGCCCCTTGTCTAGCTGGGTCGAAGAGCGCTCCACATGTAGATTTTACTAGAACGATTAGTAATAAAAGGTGAATATTAGGAACAAAGATAAGCGATAAGGCTAACATGGCTCGGATTATTGTGCAAATGTACATAACCTTCTTTCTTGACCATCGATCCACAAATACACTTGCAAATGGACCTACAAGTACCCAAGGAAGCCCAAGCGATATCGTTAAAGCTGCAATCCACATTTCACTTAATTCCCATGAAAATACAACTAATGTATAGATGGCTGTAAAATCAAGCCAGTTCCCTAAATCTGATAATAATTGTGCTGAAAATAGCTTACGATAGGATCTTTCCCGCAACGGAATAATTATCTGTTTCATTCATTATTCCTCATATTCTTATCCAATTCAGATAAGGCCAGTTCTCTACGCTCATTCATTTTAGGATAAAGAGAGAATTGATCTTGTTTAGGGGATTTTGCAGGTCCTTGTAACTGTTCAATTGCTTCCTCTATCCAGTCCAATTCAACCTTTAACATTTTCTGACCATATTTAATAGCCAGCATTCCATATTCGCTAATAAATGAATAATCATTCTCAGGCCATTGCTCGAGATACTTTAGCATTTCCTCCGTTTCATATTTTCGTACCCTTAAATGTTCAATAAAGGTTTGTCTTTCATCAGGAAGAGTACTTTCCCAAGAAATCATTTTTACTAACAATTCATCCCTGACTACCTTTTGAGCGGACGGTTTCCTGAGCCAATTCTCAAGTTCGAGCCATCCCTTACCAGTGAGATCGTATAGCTTTTTTTGTCGACCTCCTGATTCCTCATTTATAGTTTTAATGAGTCCTTCTTGTTCCAGCTTCTTTAATCTTGGATATATACTTCCAAAACTCATTCCCCAATAAAGGCTAGCTGCTTTATGCTCAAATTCTGCTTTAATATCGTAACCAGAACAAGGCCTTGAACTTAATACAGATAATATAGAATACTCGACTGACATATTATCCTCTCCTTAAAAACCGACTTAATATATCGGTTTGATATATCGTAATGATATATTATTTTGGAGTTGATTTCAATTATATTCCAAAAAAAAGAAAAACTGTTGATTGTATCATCAACAGTTTAAAGATATTTATTTATTTAACTTATAGTCCTTCAAATAATAGTACCCGTGCCGGGGCAGCATCTGTCCCGATAAGTTTGAGCGGAGCAGCAACCATAAAGTACTCTCCCGCTGGAACTTCTTTTAGACGAAGCCCTTCGATAACAATGATATCTTTTGAAAATAAGGCTTTATGAGTAGGGTGGCCAGGCTGACTTCTTTCAACACCGAGTGCATCAATTCCGACTCCGCGAATCGATAAATCAGCTAAATAGGTTGCTGCATCTTCTTTAATGTAAATGAAATCAAAGTTGAATTCTTCATCAAAGGAATTAGACGTTTTGAAAAGGACAAAATCATTTTTTTCGATAGTGAGTCCTTGTAAGTCATCCTTTGTAATTCCATCCTCTACTTTTGTTAAGTCAAACACCTTACAAGAACCCACAATCTTTTCTAATGGAATGGTTTCGATTGTGTCTGCGTCATTGATCATATGCAGAGGGGCATCCATGTGTGTTCCAGTATGAACATCTAAAGAAAGTCTAGACTCTGTCACGTGAGCATTGGTTACTCGGTTGAAAGTCGGCTGTTTTTCGGGTTTATTTTTATAAACAGGCATCCCTTCATAAATAGGGGCAGTTACATCATACATTTTCATCTACATCAACTCCTCATCTTAAGCTCAAAAGAAAGAATAAAATTTTCTCAATATATGTTCTTACTCAAAATTCCTCATAAAAAACGAAGCTTCTCCGGCGTCCAAAGACCTGTCACTAGCTAAATTTTTTCTAATGATCCAATGGCCACCAATGGAAACCATCTTTTTCAAGTAACATATCAGATTGAGTAGGACCCATAGAACCAGCAGCATAATTTGGGAAATCATTGGCTTTTCTCATTGCCCAAGCTTCTGAGATTGAGTCAATAAACTTCCAAGATAGTGCTACTTCATCCCAATGCGTGAAATTGGTTGCATCACCGCGTAAACAATCATATAAAAGTCGCTCATAAGCCTCAGGTGTGTTCATGCTATTGACGCTATTATTACTATAGTCCATTTTGATTGGTATCGTTCCACTTGAAGGGCCAGAGCTTTTCGCATTGATATGTAGAGTAATTCCTTCATCTGGCTGAATATGAATAACTAAAACATTAGGTCTTCTTTCTTCACCGGCAGGAAAATAAAGGTTCATCGGCATATCTTTAAATTCAATCACAATCTTTGTGGACTTTACAGTCATTCGCTTTCCTGTACGAATATAAAAAGGGACACCAGCCCAGCGGAAGTTATCAATTAGTAATTTTCCTGCAACAAAGGTTTCAGTATTTGATTCAGGTTCTGTACCATTCTCTTCACGATATCCGATCGTTTCTTTTCCGTTTATTGTCCCTCGATCGTATTGTCCACGTACAAAGTAATCATCTACTTCATCTATATGAATTCTGCGTAGAGAACGTAATACCTTAACCTTTTCACTTCTTACTTCCTCTGTTTGTAACCTACTTGGTGGTTCCATGGCGAGCAGTGCAACCATTTGAAGCATATGGTTTTGAACCATATCCCTTAGTGCCCCTGACTTTTCATAGTAGCTCGCCCGATCACCAACCCCAAGAGTTTCGCTCGAGGTAATTTGGATATTTGATATATATCGATTATTCCAAAGTGGCTCAAAAAGTGCGTTAGCAAAACGAATAACCTCTATGTTTTGAACCATTTCTTTTCCTAAGTAATGATCAATTCGATAGATTTCATCTTCTGAGAATGCATCTCTAATTTTTTCATTTAATTCCTCTGCCGAAGGGGAGTTATGCCCAAATGGTTTTTCGATTACTAATCGCTTCCATCCGGCTGTATCTGTTAATCCCTCTGACTTTAGCTTAGAAGCAATGGTACCAAAGAATTCAGGTGCCATTGCTAAATAAAAGATGCGATTTCCTCCCACTTGAAATTGTTCGTCAAGTGAGGAAAGAAGCTGATTTAAGCTTTGATAGGAATCTTTGTTTGTCACATCAAACGGATGATAGAAAAAGTGACGACAAAACTCATCTATTATTGCTTCATCTGAAACAGGGATAGATGCCTCTTGTAAGGCTTCTTTTACATTGGTACGAAACTCATCATTCGTTTTAGGTCTTCTCGCTACTCCTATAACACCAAAGTGTTTGGAGAGTTTACCGCCGATAAATAAGCGGTAAATGGATGGAAACAGCTTACGGTTCGCAAGATCACCAGTTGCACCAAATATAACAATGAGTGATTTAGGGTTTTCTATGTTCATTGAAAAGTACCTCACTTTATAAATAAATGCTATATGTACACTTTCCTTACACCTACAGCCAACTTGTAAGTATAAAGAGTATTATTTTAAAACAAACCTCCATTATTGTAACAGATTTCTACAATTAATGACATTTGTATCCTACTAATCATACCAAAAAAGCTCGTCTTTTCACCATGATTTCTTCATATAGTATATCAAATAACATTTTAAGAGAAGAAGGTGAGTAGATGAAAAATACAAAAGCGATATTACAGGTTGCAGCTACTTATATTGGTACAATTGTAGGTGCAGGATTTGCAACAGGAAGAGAGGTTGTTCAATTCTTCTCTCAATATGGCATGATTGGACTCATTGGTATCCTCATTTGTGGATATTTATTTATATGGATTGGAATTAAAATCATGCTAATCGCCAAGCGGATACAAGCAAACTCCTATCAAGAGGTTAATGAATATTTATTTGGCGAACGAACAGGCAAATATGTGAATATTATTTTTATTATCATGCTCTTTGGTGTTACTTCCGTTATGCTCTCTGGGACTGGTGCGGTATTTCGTGAGCAGCTAGGTCTACCGGCTCAACTAGGTATCTTATTAACCCTTACACTCTGTTACGTAGCGGTTATTAAAGGGATGAAGGGCTTATTATTTGTGAACTCTCTTATTGTTCCCTTAATGATCATCTTTAGCCTGATTGTATTAACAGCCTTTCCAAGTGCAACAGAATTTTACGGTGAACAGACCAGTTTGTGGAAGGTTTTACTGAGTGCCATTGCCTATGCCTCCTATAATTTAGCTCTCTGTCAAGCCGTTCTTGTACCGTTAGGTCGTGATAGTGAAAATGAATCCGTTATCAGATGGGGAGGTTTTCTAGGGGGACTTGGGTTAACCTTTATCTTGATTACAAGCCACCTAGCTTTATTAACAATAGATAACATGACCGCCTATAGTATTCCAATGGCTGAAATTATCAAGACGATTGGTACAGTTTTACATATCATGTTTGTGTTCGTAATATACGGAGAAATCTACACAACATTAATAGGTAATGTGTATGGAATTTCCCGGAAGCTTTCAGGCTCTACTAAGCCCAAAAGGTCCATTACAATAGGAATTCTTATGACTTGTTACTTTATTAGCTTAATAGGCTTTGATTCATTAGTTCGTTACATGTATCCTATCTTTGGCTATATTGGATTTGTCATATTGCTTTCATTTATGTTGAAAAAGCTGCCTAATCCTAAATAGATGGTTACCAGGTACTTGACAAGTATATAGAGATATCATTATATTTCTAGTTAATAACATCATATTTAAGAGACGATGAGAAGGATTAGTAAAGTGATAGTGTCTTTTAAGAGAGGGAACTGTTTGGTGAAAGGTTCCTATTGACACCCATTTGAACCTGCCTTTGAGTTCTGTATTGAAAAATACACGCGGACAATTCCGTTATCCATGTAGAGAGTTTAAAGCCTTGCTTTATAAATAAGGGTGGTACCGCCAAGTAATTGGTCCCTTTTATAAAGTGGGCTTTTTTGTTTATCAAATGAGAATAAGAATATGAGGTGCTTGTACATGCAAAAGGATTTTGTAAGAGAAATAACGGCAATGGATGAAGATTTTGCACAGTGGTATACAGATGTAGTAAAGAAAGCAGATTTAGTCGATTACTCAAGTGTTCGAGGTTCCATGATTATTCGTCCTTACGGGTATGCTTTATGGGAGATGATTAAGGATGAATTGGATACCCAAATTAAAAAAACTGGGCATCAAAATGTGTATATGCCACTCTTCATTCCGGAGAGTCTTCTTCAAAGAGAAAAAGACCATATTGAAGGATTTGCCCCAGAAGTAGCTTGGGTGACACATGGTGGTTCGGAAGAGCTAACTGAACGACTTTGTGTCCGTCCAACCTCGGAAGTGCTGTTCTGTGAGCATTATAAAAACATTATTCACTCCTATCGTGATCTGCCAAAGCTCTACAATCAATGGGGAAATGTCGTAAGATGGGAAAAAACAACTCGTCCATTTCTTCGTACTTTAGAGTTTCTATGGCAAGAAGGTCATACGTGTCATGCAACAGATGAAGAGGCACATGAAGAGACAACAAAAATGCTGAATGTTTATGGTGATTTATTAGAGAATATTTTAGCGATTCCAGTTATTAAAGGCCAAAAAACAGAAAAAGAAAAATTTGCAGGAGCCAAATTCACCTATACAGTGGAAAGCCTAATGCATGATGGAAAAGCACTTCAATCCGGAACATCTCATCATTTTGGAGATGGCTTTGCAAAGGCATTTGGGATCCAATATACCGATAAAGAAGGAAAGCTCCAATATGTACATCAAACATCTTGGGGTTTAACCACCCGTGTGATTGGCGCAATGATTATGGTTCATGGTGATGATCGAGGCCTTGTCATTCCTCCAAAGGCAGCACCAATTCAAGTTATGATTGTTCCAGTTGCTCAGCATAAAGAAGGGGTATTAGATTTTGCGTATGACCTAAAAGAAACCATTTCAACATATGCTCGAGTTGATCTTGATGCAAGTGATAAAAAGCCAGGCTGGAAGTTTAACGAGTATGAAATGAAGGGAATTCCAATTCGATTAGAGGTAGGTCCGAAAGACATTGAAAAAGGTCAGGTTGTGCTCGCGCGTCGTGACACGGGAGAGAAAATCTTCACACCAATTGAAGATATCGAATCAGCCATAATAAAATTATTAGATGAAATCCAGCATAATCTTTATCAAAAAGCGCTGCAACTTCGTGAAGAGAAGACAACGAAAGCAATAAATATGAAGGAGTTTAAAGAAACGCTCGAAAAAAGATCAGGGTTTATTAAAGCAATGTGGTGTGGAGACCTAGAATGTGAAGAAAAAATTAAAGAAGAAACAGGAGCAACCTCTCGATGTATTCCTTTTGAACAAGAGGAAATAACAAAAGAGTGTGTGTGCTGCGGAAAAAAAGCGGAGTCCATGGTTTATTGGGCGAAAGCATATTAAAAAAGAACGAAAGCAGGGAGCTCCCTGCTTTTTACATTGTGAAAAGAAAGACGAAGAAATAATGTGACACCAACATATAAAAAACAAGGTAGCTGCTATTTCTAGGGCTTCTGGACGCCTTAATTTTTCTATTCATCTATTTGAATACGACTTTTTCTTCTTTGTCCTCTCGGGGCACGAATCTTTAAAACGCCATTTTGATAGGAAGCTTTTACTTGTTTCTCATTAACTGGATAGGGTAAATGAACGGTTCTTTCTAAACGGTTGTATGACCGTTCGCGACGATAATAGTTATGACTATCATATTTTTCTTCACTTTCCTCATTATGTTCAACAGAGATTTTCAACACATTTCCAACGATGTCTAGAAAGATTTGTTCTCGCTTAACTCCTGGGATTTCAGCATGTACGACTAACTCGTTTTTTGTTTCATATAGATCGATAGGAATACTACCTACGAATGAACGATGGAAGAACTCATCAATTGAATCCATGACTCCTTTCAATGGTTTTGCATTAAAAAAATCATCCATTGATTTCATGAAATGATTAATGGGTTCATGACGAAAAGGAGTCAAGTGTTGTGAGTTATTCTCTTGGTGTTTGTCTTCCTTATGTGCCATCTCAATAATCTCCTTTCAGGCTAATTTCCATCTTGTTTTCCTTTTAATGTTCAAGATATTATATATAATTATTTTATTGTCTTTAAAAAAATTGGTTATAGGGATAAATGCGGATTTTTTTGGAATTCATCCACATAAAGGGTTGAACAAGAGATATAGAAAAAATCAGGGGATATCCACAATTTTTTCAATATATCCAGAAAAAATCAGGATATATCCACAAAAAATTTAAGATATCCAGAAAAATGACCGATATATCGAGAAAACTTCAATTAGAAGGGGTGAAAGGTTATGAAACGGGTGGATTGTTTTAAATGTAAGCATTTTTATACAACTTGGGATGCCAGATTTCCAAGAGGCTGCAAGGCGTTTAACTTTAAAACACCACATTTACCTTCAGTATCTGTATTCCAATCTTCAGGGCAACCATGTATGAAATTTGAAAAGAAGCAGATAAGAGGTTAACAACGAAGGGAAAATCAAAAATGAGAAAAATAGTTCAAGAGTACCATCCTATAGTTTGGACGCTATTAGCAGGAACTGTGTTTGCAAGAGGCGCAAGCTTTGCGGCGATGCCTTTTCTAGCTTTATATTTATCTAAAACAACCGATATAAGCCCGATCCTTATAGGAATTACGATCGGGATTGGTCCCTTGACAGGAACGGTAGGAGGATTTGTTGGGGGACATTTATCAGATCGGTATGGACGGAAAATTGTCATGCTGTCGACAATTTTCGTTTGGGCGTCAGTGTTTATCGGTTTTGCTCTGTCTTCGCACGTGATAGCGTTTATGCTGTTAAATGCTCTAAATGGTTTATGCCGCTCATTCTTCGAGCCGACAAGTCAAGCTTTAATGTCGGACGTAACACCAAAGGATAGACGTCTGAAGGTATTTGCAATGAGATACACGGCCATTAATATTGGGGCTGCGGTTGGACCTTTATTAGGAGCGTATTTGGCCCTGGTTTCAGCTAATTTAACGTTCATTATTACGGGCTCGCTATATTTTGTATATGGCCTTGTTCTACTCCTATTATTGAATAAATATGAGACGAAAAATGTAAATGAAGGAAAAGCGGTTGTTACAATCAAAGCTGCTTTTACCGTGATACGTAAAGATGTTTCACTGCGTTACTTTCTACTCGGTGGAATTCTTGTGAACATCGGCTATTCTCAAATCGAATCATCCTTGCCTCAACATTTAGAGTCCATTATCCTAGATGGGGTTATTCTTTATTCTGTTTTGTTATCGATAAATGCGGTAACCGTTGTCATTTTGCAAATACCATTAAGCAAATGGGTTGAAAAGTGGAAAATTATGCATGTAATGATGCTTGGAGCGATTCTCTTTACGGCCGGATTTTTCGGTTTTGCGCTTTTTACAAATTGGACGGGCCTTATTGTAGCTATGATCGTAATAACCATTGGAGAAATATTTCTGTTTCCGTCAGGTAGTGTGTTTATTGATCGAATTGCACCAGAGGAGCTTAGAGGAACATATTTCGGTGCTGCGCAACTCCGCTCCATTGGTCATTCAACAGGTCCAATATTTGGTGGATGGGTATTAAGTCAATTTAATGGTCATGTGCTATTTTTAATTATTGGCTGTGTTGTTGCAAGTAGTATCGTATTTTATCATTATGGAAATGCACGCTATGAAAAGTCATTGATAGAGAGGCCGGTCGTATCGGTTTAATATAATAAATTGAAATATGAATAATGTGGTTTCCCTTACAGAAAATAATAGTATGACATGACAAAACTGAGGGGATAAAATTGAAAAAAAACCACATAATTCTTTGTTTCGTAATAGTAATGATGGTCTGTGTCTTATCCGAAAGTCATCCAGAGGCTTTTTCGAATCAAGTAATCCAAAGGGGAGCCGTGGGCGAAGATGTCATTGAGCTTCAATCACGCCTCCAATATATTGGGTTCTATAAAGGAAAGATAGATGGCGTTTTTGGCTGGGGAACCTATTGGGCATTAAGAAATTTCCAAAAAGAATTTGGATTGCGGTCAGTCGATGGTGTTGCTGGTACCAAAACGAAACAAGCACTTGAGAGGGTTACGAAATATAATAGGCCAAATGAGGGAGCTTCAGCCTCAAACATGCCAAAAGGTTATTCACAAAATGACATACAGTTAATGGCGAATGCTGTTTATGGAGAGGCACGAGGAGAGCCATATATTGGGCAAGTGGCAGTAGCGGCCGTCATTTTAAACCGTGTAAACAGCCCTACCTTTCCGAATACTGTCTCTGGTGTTATTTTTGAACCAAGAGCTTTTACCGCTGTTGCAGATGGTCAAATATGGCTAAAGCCGAACGAAACAGCAAAAAAAGCTGTCCTAGACGCCATTAACGGCTGGGATCCGTCTGGAAATGCAATTTACTACTTTAACCCAAATACCGCTACAAGTGGATGGATATGGTCACGGCCTCAGATAAAGAAAATTGGACAACATATTTTTTGTAAATAAAAAGCAGACCTTTGTGAAGGTCTGCTTTTCCTATTTATTATTTCCATGCGTTTGCAAGTGTAGGAATAACTAACAAATTTGCCGATTCTTCATCACGATATGTTGGATGAATATATACTGCCTTCATTCCAAGTTTTAGAGCAGGAGCAATTTCATTAATGAAGTTATCTCCAATTGATACAGCCTCATCAGCTTTCACGTTATATTGTTTTAATAACTTTTCAAAGTGTGAGGATGTTTGAGTTGGTTTCATCGCAGATGGCAGAATGTGTGTGAAAATTTTATCAAGTTCAAGCTCTCTTAAAAGTCGCCCTACATCATCAATATCACTGTTTGTACATAATACAATTTGTTTTGTTTCCTTTAATTCATTTAAAAACGGGATGAGCCCAGCTGTTTTAGTTAATTGAAATTGTTCGGTGACCATATACTCTTTAGTTTTATTGTAGTTAGTGTATGTATCTTTAACCCCATAATGTTTTGCTGCAGCAAAGGGGAGCCACCATCCATCTCCAATGGCAATCATGTTCTCAAAGTTAAACTGAAGCGGGTCCTTATATAAATCTTTCACATCCAAAGGATCTACAAGTGTACCATCCCAACCATGCACTTCCGTTACTTGCAATGTCATTGGATCTAATGTGAGTACATAGTCGCGCTCCACATCATAGGCCTTTCCAATCTTTACAATATGTGAGCCTTCCTTCATTTCTGCATAGTCTTGCTCAAATCTGGCTTGTAACTCTGGGCTGTTTAGCTCATCCTTCAAAAGTTGAGCATAATAATCAAAGTGATCAGTATCTTCATAGAGTGTCCCGTCTAAATCAAAAATGACTAATTTTGCTGCCTTTAAAAAAGATCTCATACAATAAGCTCCTTTTTCTTTTCAAGTATGTACATTATTTTTCCAGTATATCATCTACATGATACCACAGATGTTTGATTCTTATGAATCCATACGATAACATTAATACGACAAAGCTTTTGGGGAAGAGGGAAAGGAAAATGGATATACCATTGCAACGTATTTTAAAAAAGATTGAACATGAGATACAGTTATCCTTAAAGGAGAGCAACCAACATCAAATAAGAGATCATCTTTTATCCATCCGAACATTATGCAATATCGTTTTGGAGCAACCTATTGAGAAAAGTGAAGAAATGATAACTACATCAAAGGCAATTACACCTATGTTCACCAAAAAGAAAGAGCCCGTTGAAACAGAAGACGAGGATGGCAACGGAGAGTCTCTATTTGATTTCTAAGCTTCCATAAAGCGTTCTGTACAACATTACCAACCATAAAACAAGGGTGTCAAGGAAACAATGAGGGTACAGAGGCTTCGCTTTAGGAGGTGAAGATATGCCGCTAATAAACGGTTCTTATGGGGATATGTTTTTAGTTAATTTAACTCAACATGCTAATTCAAAGATATCGCATGATCGTTATGATGTTTATGTAAATGGTGATTTTGTAGGTCATAAAACATTACTGACGCAGACTGAGGATATAACCGATGTTAATGATTTCTTACACTCACAAGGCTATAATCGATATGAGGCGAGTCTTAACGGTGATCATTTTGAAATAAGGGCTGAAGATGAAACAGCAACTGACTTGGCTGAAGCTCTTCAAATATATTTACAAACAAGATAAATTAACCCGCCCTCATTTATGGGCGGGTTAATTTATCTAGAAGAAGAAATTCCTTTTGACATTGAACATTTTCTTTTGAGCCTGTTCAATCGTAACCTGCTTAAAATAAACGGTTCCAAACCTTGGCAGCTGAGCAAATCTAGGAATATCAACGGATATGATGGTTCCAATTCTAGGGTATCCTCCTGTTGTTTGTCGATCAGCTAGTAAAACAATCGGATGGCCGTTTGGGGGAATTTGAATAGCTCCAAATGGGATCGGATCAGAAGGTAACTGATTGGTATTTAGAAATTTTAGAGGCTGAGACGACTGTAATCGACTTCCCATCCGGTCCCCCTGCTTGAAGGTAAATGATTGATTTTCAAAATTTGTAATAGATTCACTTTCAAAGTATTGGAGATGAGGGCCAGGAATGTAGCGAATGGTTACGGTTTCAGGAAAATTACGGATATACCTGGTTGAAAGTCCACGATTTCGTTTTAAGACAGAGGGGCTACCATATATTAAGTCACCGTTATGTAAGGTAGAGCCAAGTTCAGCTTTTGTATAGGTTGAGAAACTACCCATACTTTGTTTAAGATCAAATCCACCTGAAACAGCTAGATAAGCATATACTCCTTCGATTGGCTTGCCAAAGTTTAGAATATCCCCTTTATGAGCGGTATACGTTTTCCACGTCCGTATGGGCACATCATTTAATGTTGGTGAAAGATTGGCACCACAGATGGCAAAAGTAGCCGAGGCAGTAAATAAAAGCATAGGCCCTACTAATGTCACCTCTAAAACAGCCGAATATAAAGGGTTACCCACTAATAAATTTGCCATATTAAATGAATAACGATCCATCGCACCAGAAGTAACAACACCATATTTTTGGTAGCCATAACGCCCTAAATCTTGGAAAGTTGTATATAAACAGGATTTCTTTATTTCAAAAATGGGTGTACTCATGATTGTTCCCCTAATCCTCTTATGATGATATCGTGGTCAATCAATGTTTTTCTAAGAGCAGAAGCAAGCTCTACAGAATTTTCATGGTCACCATGGATACAAAATGTATCGGCCTCAAGCGGAATCATCTTGCCAGATGCTGTCTTTACTTTTTTATGTATGATGATTGATAAAGCTTGATTTACAGATTCTTCAATACTATGGATGGTAGCAAAAGGCAAGCTTCTAGGAGTTAGCGTCCCGTCTTCTTGATAGGTTCTATCTACAAATGCTTCAATTGCATACGGCATGTTCAAATCAATACAAGCTTGAATAAGCTCACTGTTTGCTAGTCCGTATATAATAAGTGACGAATGAAACGATTTTGTCGCTTCTACAATGGCACGGGCTATGGACGGATCTGTCGCAGCCATATTATATAGAGCACCGTGTGGTTTCATATGGTTCAGAGGTACCTGGTGATAATCACAGAATGCCTTAATAGCACCTAATTGATAGAACATTAGACTTTTTACTTCATCAATATCTACTTTCATTTCTCTTCGGCCAAACCCGTGCAAATCATCAAAGCCTGGATGGGCTCCGATTTTAACCCTTTTCTTTTTTGCCTTTTTGATGGTAGCGTTCATAATCATTGGATCACCTGCATGAAAACCGCAAGCGATATTAGCACTTGAAATAAAGCTTAATAGTTCATCATCCTGCCCCATTTTATATAATCCAAATCCTTCGCCTAAGTCACAGTTAATATCTATTGTTATCATATCAACTTCCTCCGAATTCATTACTTGTGATTGGATAAAATCTGATGAGATCTCCTGGCTGTAAAAAAAAGGGATTATCTTGGTTTCTATTAAAAATAGAAATAGGTGTTTGCCCGATAATATTCCACCCACCAGGAGACGAGAATGGATAAATTCCGGTGAAGCTTCCTCCAATTCCAATAGCCCCTCTAGGCACAGAGGTTCTTGGTGTGGATTTACGTGGTGTATAGAGCCTCTCGTGTAAACCTGTTAAATAAGGAAAACCGGGTAAAAACCCCATGAAAGCAATTGAATAGGTAGGAGTACTGTGCATGGATACAAGTTTATGTATTGATATCTCATGCAATTGACTAACTTCTTCAATATCTAATCCAAAGGGAGGATCATAGCAAACTGGGAGCTCAATGACCTTTTGCATCTTTTTCTCTATATTAGTTTTTGATTCAAGTATTGGTTTAATAAGAGAGATCATTTCTTGATAAGAATAGAAAAGAGGATTGTAATAGACAGCTATGGTTTCAAACCCTGGAACAACCTCAGCAATTTTTCCACTAAGTATATCTGTCATCTTTTCAGTAAAGAAGTGAATGATCGGTATCATTTTTTCATGATGATTGTGATGAAATTGAATTAAAAGAGCCTCATCACCTATGGGTGCAAATGAAAAGGTAAACAAAAAGAAACCACCTCGATGTTTTCAGAACATTATAAATTTATCATAACACAGATCTTGATAGGTGCTAAGCGTTGTTTTTTTTTGAAAAGTAAGGTTATGATTAGAGTAACAAAATGAAAATAGGGTGATGGAATGAAGCTGTTTATTTTACTAGGAGCACTTAATGCATTTATCGCTGTAGCACTAGGAGCATTTGGAGCACATGGATTAGAAGGTAAACTTTCAGAGCGAATGCTAGAGGTTTGGAAGACAGGGGTTACCTATCATATGTTTCATGCTATAGGTTTAGTTATCATAGGACTTTTGATTGCAAAATTCCCAAATGTCCCATCCTTTACAGTAGCCGGATGGGCAATGTTTATCGGAATTATTCTCTTTTCTGGTAGCCTTTATGCATTAAGCACAACTGGCATCAAATTTTTTGGCCCCATTACACCGCTTGGCGGAGTAGCCTTTTTGATCGCTTGGGTATTTGTGATAATTGGAGCTTTACGTTATTTATAAAAGGGAAGTGACATCTCATTTTCTGTTGGTAGTAAATCAACATCCAAGGCGAACAGAGTCTATAAAAAAGCGGAGCGTCCGAAAAGACACTCCGCTTTTTGTACATTATTAAGAAAGTATAAAAGTTTTCAGCAAGAGAATGGGCTAGTGACTTGGAATCCAGCTCCAACACCCAGATACTCGAGGGAAAGAGAAAAATCACTTTTTCCTTGGTCAAATAACCCTAAATGAGTAAAAGAGGAAAGCATCCTTTTTTCTCATTTAGGAACATTTGCTCTGCCTTAGGCTAAACGGGGTGCGTGCACCTTTTGTTCATAATAATTACTTGTTGGTAATAAGTTTGATACGGAATAATCCTGTAGTATCAGTTTATCTTGGAGGATAAGCAGCAAGTTGTGATCCTGCACCTGGGTAATTTGGATATTCATACTCTAATTCCTCATCAAATGTAACATAATCTAAATAAACCATTAATAATAAGTATCGCATTCCTGTTTGTGGGTCACTTAAAATTAGATGGTCCCGACCAGCTGCCTCAACAATGCCAGTGAATGATTTCTGGTTGCGATCACCGAAAGTTAAATAGGCAGTAGCTAATTTCCCTTTGTTTAACCGTAATATGTTTTCAATATAGGATTCTTCTAGTGGTAGCATTCCAGGAACAAACTGAGCTGGGTTTTGGATACCCACATTTGGTGCTCCGGGAGATACAAGTGGACCACCTAAAGGAGTTGAATATAATGGGTTATAGCTACTTGGATCCGTATAGGCAGGTGTAGAACCATAACCAGTTGTAGCAGGTGCGGGATAACCTGGTGCCTGTGTCCCATAATACGCATATGGATTTGCTTGTGAATACTTTTGAGCCATAAAAAAAACCTCCCTAATTTCTAAAGTTTACCTATAAACATCAGGGCAATCAGCAGATGTAGGTTTGTAGAAGCAATGGGCCTTAAATCTACCAACATTCCACTGATTAAACCACTGAGGCGGGCAATTTGCCTCTGGGCGGAAAAACCATAGAGAGAATTCCGCTGGATGAAACCGCTCTCCTTTCAATACGCGTCGAGCAAGTTCAATATCAACATCCCTTGCCGCTTGGTAAAAGTAACCCTTTTGAGTTGCCTCAAACCCACCGGGACTTTGGTAGACCATCTTTCGAATGGAATCGATTTGTTTGAAATCCAGACAAGCTGCACGGGCACGGTTTACCCCTGTGTTACCTACCATCAACATTCCTAACTTACCATCTCCTTCGGCCTCGGCACGCATTAACCTCGCTAACAACTTAACATCCTCTTCGGTATGTCTGACAACAGCCATTTTCTCCACCTCTCTTGTTAATAGAAGCATTACTAGCAAATGGGCTAGGGCCGAAAATGGTGCGAATGATTATAGGTAGAATGAATTTCATAATCTGCTACTTGATACTATGTACGAGAAAAAAAGAATATGACAAAAAAAACTCCTTGCTTAATCAGCAAGGAATTTCTTTGTCATTACGAAAGTACATGTATGTATATGAACCATATACGTTATAGACCTGTTAATTTACATGTAAAAATTTTGATATTTTTTCGGTTGGAAGAATGTTACCAACGAAAAAAGTACCAAATTCTCCGAAACGAGCACTTACTTCGTCAAATCGCATTTCATAAACAAGCTTTTTAAATTGAAGTACATCGTCAGAAAATAACGTAACGCCCCATTCATAATCATCTAATCCAACAGAACCTGTAATGATTTGTTTTACTTTACCTGCATATTGTCTTCCAATCATTCCGTGACTTCTCATCATGCTACGGCGCTCTTCCATTGGAAGCATATACCAGTTGTCTTGACCTTGGCGGCGCTTATCCATTGGATAGAAACAAATGTGGTTTGCTTTTGGTAATGCTGGGTAAAGTCGTGCTAATATTTCAGGGTTTTGATAAGGATCTTCGCCAGCTGGAAGATAGTTACTTAACTCTACAACTGAAACGTATGAATATGTAGGAACGGTATATTCAGCTAATAGCGTTTTGTTAAATTCCAATTCCATTTCATTTAACTCTTCTAGTGTAGGACGAAGTAGCATTAACATAAAATCTGCTTTCTGACCGACTATTGAATACAATGCTTGGCTTCCAGCTTTTTTGGTTTCTGCCACGCCCCATTTTTCTAATAAGCCTTGAAATTCAGATATAGCTGCTTGTCTTTCATCACTACTTAACGTTTTCCAAGCTGTCCAATTCATAGCTCGGAATTCATGTAAGGAATACCAACCATCTAATGTTTGTGCTGCTTCCATATGTAACACTCCTTTATAAGCTCTATTATGTAATCCATTACTACTATAACATAGTTTGACCAACTCTATTATTCATAAACCCATATGATTCGTTTACAATTTTGTGTCATAGAGTGTTATTATTTTCTCGTATGGGAAGGATATAGTAGATTAGAATGAATAACGAAAAGCGTATACAAAATAGCAAGGAGGAAAGAACATTGACTAATTTGTTTACAACTTTAAAAGAGACTATAAAATCAAAAGATGTAAAAATTGTTTTTCCAGAAGGACTTGATGAAAGAATCATAACAGCAGCAAGTCGATTATCTAGCGAAAACGTACTGACTCCAATCTTACTAGGACGTGAAGAAGAGATTCTAGCAAAGGCGGAAACACTTGAATTATCACTAGATGGGGTAACGATTATGAGTCCGGCTAGTTATAAATATATAGAGGATGTTATCCAAGCATTTGTCGAAAGAAGAAAAGGAAAAGTTACGAGTGAGCAAGCAAAAGAAATTCTCCAGGATGAAAACTATTTTGGAACGATGCTCGTTTTTATGGGTAAGGCTGATGGACTTGTAAGCGGTGCGGTTCACTCTACTGCTGACACAGTAAGACCAGCTCTTCAGATAATAAAAACAAAAGATGGTATTAAAAAAACATCAGGTGTTTTTATCATGGTAAGAGAAGAGGAGAAGTATGTATTTGCTGATTGTGCCATTAATATATCTCCGGATAGCCAAGACTTAGCTGAAATTGCAGTAGAAAGCGCAAAAACAGCTAAGTTGTTCGGATTGGATCCAAGAGTTGCTATGCTTAGCTTTTCAACAAAGGGATCAGCAAACTCTCCAGAAACGGAAAAGGTATCAAAGGCCCTTCAAAGCGCAAAAGAAATGGATCCATCTTTAGTCATAGATGGTGAGTTTCAGTTTGATGCTGCATTTGTCCCGTCTGTTGCAGCCAAAAAAGCGCCTGATTCTATCATTCAAGGAGATGCCAATGTATTTATTTTTCCTAGCTTAGAGGCTGGGAATATCGGATATAAAATTGCACAGCGGCTCGGTAATTTTGAAGCGGTAGGCCCCATACTTCAAGGACTGAATAAGCCAGTGAATGATTTGTCACGAGGGTGTAATGCTGAGGATGTTTATAAGCTTGCCTTAATTACAGCTGGGCAATCGTTATAAATAAAGGAAGCACTTGGATCTTCATCGTCCAAGTGCTTTTTCGTTTCGTTCAATCATTCTAGAAAGGTTCTGTTCATAGATAAGAGCCTCTTCGTCTGATAAGTGAGAGTTTACTAGTGAACCACCATGGTGCTTAATTGCTAATAGAGTATTGAACATCAAATCAGGAATGGATAGATCCACCTGGAGCAATTCGGATAACGAAGCCATGGTATTAGGAACAATCGTAGGAAAGACAACTTTCGTTTCAGTTTTTTTAAGGCTTATACTATAAAAATCCTTTATTAATTGAGCACGATTTGAACCACTGTCTGTAACACATATATATATTTGTACGGCGACTCCCCCGCGTAAACGGCGTTGTGAAATCCCAGCAAATTTTTTACCTCTTATACTTAAATCATAGCTTCCTGGGCAATACGAACCTACAATCTCTCTTGCTTCAATAATAGCAGAATAAGGAGAAAGAACTGTCTTTATGAGGTCGACCATTGCGTCATAGCCACGATTAATATCAATACCTTTTTCTGTATCGGGAAAAATAACTGATAAATTTAAGACTCCTTCGTCTAATACAACGGCTAGTCCGCCTGAGTTTCGAACGATGGTATGAAAGCCTCTTGATTGAAGAAAGGATACACCTTCTGGTAAATGAGGTAATTTAGTATCCTGAATACCAAGAACTACAGTACGGTGATGAACCCATGATCGTAAGACAGGCAAGGAATCTCCTTTGCCAACAGAAGTACAAAGTGTATCATCCATTGCGAAGGATTGCTTTGCCTCAAATGAAGAGCCTAGAGAAGATTGATCAATCAGTCTCCATTGCTTTTGTTTTAATAGACTATCTTGCTGTAGCATGAATGGGCTCTCCTTCAAAATCAAATTCACTTCACTATTATATCATACTATTTGTTACACAAATCATCTCCAGATTTGATTTATTCTATTTAAGATATACCTAATTTGAAATATGGAGAAGTTAGATTTTTTACAAACTGTCCTAACGTTCAAATTGGTCAAAAGAAAAGCAATGGCAAAGGCCATTGCTTTCATTTTGAATGTGTTTATTCAGCTAATCTTTCTAGGTTTCCATTTCTGTCCATTTTAAATTTATTGGCAGGACGTTCTTCTTCCTCAAATAGCGCTAGCTTTCTTGCTCTGTTCATAATGTTCATTAAGGTCTGATAATCTTCTTCAATTGTTTTTGAATCGTTTTCTAATTGAATAATTTGTTTTTCTAATTCCTCGTTTTTAGTTAAAAGCTTTGAATTTTCGTTACGAAGCAGTTCATTTTCTTGTTGTAATCTTGATGTTTGATAGCGATCGCCACTCATAGAAGATAGGAACTGAATGACATCATCGATTGTTATCGTTGACGAACTTGTTTCTCTTTGCGTTTGCGTCTTATTTAAATTCGGATAAGTTACTGGCGCTTGTTCATGTTTTGTCTCTAGAATACTAGTTGGCTCAATAGCGGCTTCCGTTTTGCTAGTTTCAACAAAGGTCGGAGTTGGAGGTGAATATAGCAGCTGTTTTTTTGCTGGCTTTCCATCTCCGAGACTTCTAAGACGTTGTTTTCTTTGTTTTTTAGCTAAATCTAGGGCTTTTTCATATTGCTCTCTAACAACTGCATTCCACCTAAAGCCACAAGCAGAGGCGGTACGATTTAACTTATCTCCGACTTCTTCAAATGCGTTTAATTGTGTACTACCCTCTCTTACATGACGTAATACTGTTTCTGCTAGTAATAAATCATTTTCATCTGTCCAAGCATCTTGTCTTACCTTCATCACATTCATCTCCTATAATTAATATGGTATAAGAACATCGGCTCTATTTGGTGAACGACGACCAATATCCGAGTTTTGTTTACTAGAAGTATGGACAAGATTATTTACCTTTATACTTTTTTTTATAAGGATAGTAGATTACTATTGATAAATGTTTTAACAAAGAATTAGAAGCAGTATCACTTGCTTTTCTTATATAGTGTTAAATCTGTTTTCTTTTGAGAAAGAACATGTTTTCTAGGAGTTAGAAAAGTTCGTTAACTTGCATTGTATGTAGGTAGAAGGTAAAATACCGATAGTAATTAGTGAGAGAAAGGATTGTCTTCATGGCAAACGAATTTCGTATATGTGATGATTGCCAGGCAACCAATATCAAGACATTGGTACCGCGCCTGAAGAAAATAGATCCAAATGCTAGCATCGATATTGGGTGCCAATCCTACTGTGGACCTGGTCGAAAAAAATCGTTTGCATTTGTCAATAATCGTCCTGTTTCAGCACCAACTGAGGATGAGTTAATCGAAAAAATTGAAAAGAAGATTAAATAAAGACAAAGAAGTGGTAGCACTTCTTTGTCTTTATTTATGAGAATTTAAGCAAAACTAAAAATTTTTACTACGGAATGGTGCCCAGTAATTAAGGAGTATGTACACGTTGAAATATGGCGAAAATTGTAAAGAGGTGATAAAGGTGTTGAAAAAGACATTTTGCATACTTATTTTAATGGAGCTAGGTGTTTTTGCATGGCTATTTTTGGGAAAAGGTCAAGAAGAAGCTAAAACCGAAGATCCTGCTTATTCTATGTTACAAGTTGAAGAAGTGAATGACGTTAAGGCAGAAGAATCCAAGCAGCTAGCTGTATTTAATCTAGATGGATTATTAGGAATCGATCATCTAGAGGGCAATATTCTCTCAATTATTCCGGAAATGATTAAGGAATTCCAACAGTTTGCTGTCATTCAAAAAGAATTGGTGAATAGTGACATCTTAGAAGAATTAAGTCACTATCAATTATCTGATGTTGAAGGGACCATTGGAAATATAGATGTTGTATTGGAACTGCTCAAGCAATTACAAGAAGACTCCACTAACGATCCGCAAATATCTAAGCTTTATGAGTGGCTAGAGAAGGAGTTACAAGAAAATTCAAATTCTTGGAATCGTACATTAAATGGTGAAGACTCGTTCAAAGAAGAAAGAGTATATGATATTTATTAATGCCAGGACCTCACTTTTTTTGTGGGGGTTTTTTAAAAAAATTTCCGATTCTTTCTGTAACGGTTGAACCATAGAGCAATGCTTATTCTCCTCGTTGTTTGAAAATATTTTCCACTAGGATAGTTAGAAGAAACAACGTAAAATGTCAAAAGTCGGGTTTTTTTATCGAAAAAAAGAAGCTATAATAGATTTCATACACAGAAAATAGACTACATAGTTGCATATTAAATAGTTGGAAATTAGTAGGTTTACGCTTTAGTTTAAGTAGGTAGACGGAAGGGGTAATGGAATGACCTATCCCAATGGACAGTTAAGTGAAGAAAAGGTATTTAAAGATCCTGTTCATCGCTATATTCATGTGCGTGATAAACTAATATGGGATTTAATTGGAACACCTGAGTTCCAAAGACTTAGGAGAATTCGGCAATTAGGCACTACGTACCTAACCTTTCATGGTGCAGAGCATAGTCGATTTAACCATTCTCTAGGGGTATATGAAATCATCAGGCGTATTATTGATGACGTTTTTAAAGATCGAGAGCATTGGGATAATGGAGAACGTCTACTTTGTCTTTGTGCTGCACTTTTGCATGATTTGGGGCATGGACCCTTTTCACATTCCTTTGAGAAAGTCTTCCATTTAGACCATGAGGATTTTACAAGAGCGATTATTTTAGGAGATACAGAAATTAATAAAGTACTACGTCTGATGGGGAAAGATTTCCCTAAAAAAGTGGCAGAGGTAATCGCGAAAACGTACGAAAATAAACTAGTTGTTAGTTTAATCTCAAGTCAAATTGATGCTGATCGAATGGACTACTTACAGCGTGATGCCTATTTTACCGGTGTTAGCTATGGTCATTTTGATATGGAACGAATTTTACGTGTAATGAGGCCAAGGGAAGATCAAGTGGTCATTAAACACAGTGGAATGCATGCGGTTGAAGACTATATCATGAGCCGATATCAAATGTATTGGCAGGTTTATTTCCACCCTGTTTCAAGAAGTGCTGAAGTCATTTTGACGAAGATCTTACATCGTGCAAAACACTTGCATGAAGAAAACTTTCCATTTAAAACGCAACCAGAACACTTCTATTCACTTTTCAAAGAAGAGATCAATGTAAAAGACTACTTAAAGCTAGATGAATCTGTCATCCTCTATTATTTCCAAACTTGGATGGAAGAGGAAGACGATATTTTAGCAGACCTTTGTCGCCGTTTTGTGAATCGAAACCTGTTTCAGTATGTTGAGTTTAATCCTCACTTGCAAATGCAACAATGGATGGAATTGATACAGCTATTTAAAAAAGCAGGGATAGACCCAGACTATTACTTAGTGTTAGATTCTTCCTCGGATTTACCATATGATTTTTATAGACCAGGTGAAGAGGAAGAACGTCTTCCCATTCATTTGTTAATGCCTAGCGGGGAATTACGTGAACTTTCAAGAGAATCAGAGATAGTCGAAGCAGTATCTGGAAAGCGTAGAACGGATCATAAGCTGTACTTCCCACAGGATTTAATAGAGGATGTTTCCACTAGAAAGAAAGTTAAGGAACAAATCCAAGAAATATTAAAAAAATCATACTAAAGATAATAGGATTTTAGATCAGAAACAAGAATCTTTAATCTAGTACAAAGACATAGATACAGATAAATAAATCAGATTTTTTTGAGGAGTTAGGAGATGAGGGTGGCTTGTTAAAGGATCATGTAAAAGTATTAAAGGTATTCTCAGAAGCTGGAGAAGTGATCGGACGAAAAAAACTTCAAAAGATGATATATATTGCAAAAAAATTAAACTTCCCATTTTATGAGCGTTATGACTTTCATTTTTATGGGCCTTATTCAGAGGAATTAACGCTTAGGGTTGAGGAGCTTTGTAATTTAGGGTTTGTAGAGGAAGTGAAAGAGAAAAAAGGTGGTTATAACCAATATCGCTACTTACTAACGGAGATTGGAGAGCAGTTTTTAGCTCAATCCGAAACAGATCTACCACCATTTAACGGCTGTATGGTAGAAATGAACGACCAAAGTTCTCGTTTCTTAGAGCTTGTTTCAACCGTGCTCTATTTTGAAGGTTTAGACAAGGAAGAAGTAAAGGAAAAGGTCTTCACCTTGAAAAGTAAACAGCGCTATACGGAGGAAGAAATAGAAGAGGCATACCAGTATATAGAAAAGCTGAGAAATAAAGTAACTCACTAATAGTGACAGAGAAGCACTAATAAGGTGGACTCGGAAAATCAGCAGACATGATTTCTGGATTGATGAAAGAAATAAATGCCGATTCTTCCATTTGCAATGGACGATATGGTGTTAGGATCTAAAAGACGTACAAAATGAATAAAAAAGCCTGTTGATGTATCATCAACAGGCTTTTAGTTATTATATACTGATATTATTCGTCACTCAGTCTCTTTCCACCAACAGCATAATGGTTTTTACTCATTTCCTCAATGAAAACAACAATTTTTTCAGCCGGTGCCCCAGTCGTTTCAGCAACAGCAGCGGTTACCTTCTCAGCTAAGAGCTTTTTTTGTTCTTCACTTCGACCTTCAAGCATTTTGACTGTAACATATGGCATATGTATTCCTCACTTTCACATTCTAAGTTACGAAGTAGATATAGTATACTAGTGTTAGAGTGAAACTTCAATCAGTGGTGGGTTTTTATCACTGATTGTTAGTAGAACCAATCGGGTGATTACAGGCGCTTAGCCCCCGGTATGCACCAGCAGCTAATTAATGAAGCTAAGGGCCTTCCTCGTAAGGGAAAGTAAGAGAGGGCTTAGCGCCAGTTAGAGCGGGATAAGCTGAAACTTCAATCAGTGGAGGGTTTTTACAACTGATTGTTCGTTGGGACCGACTGGATGAAGGTCACACAGACGTTGCCACAGAAGCGGCGGTTTTAGTCTGTGTTCATTTGCCGAGGTTCTGATTCGTAAGTTAGGATTTCCCTAAATTAAATGAATAAGGAGACAATAATGGAACAGTTTTTAGCCTTTTCATTAGAAGAATTCCCCTATGTATTAATTACATTACTAATTGCTTTTTCTGTACATGAATTTGCGCATGCTTTTGTTGCATACAAGTTTGGTGACTCAACAGCGAAGAATCAGGGGAGATTGACTTTATCCCCTTTAAAGCACTTAGATCCAGTTGGTACAATTGCATTGTTTTTACTTGGATTTGGGTGGGCGAGACCTGTTCCAGTCAATCGATTCTTTTTTAAAAATCCCAGGTTAGCAGGTGTATTGGTTTCAATTGCAGGACCGATGAGTAATTTTATACTTGCTTTCTTAGCGTTTGTGATTTGGTTTAGTCTAGAAGCATTGGGTGTCACAGACGGATTTTCAATCGGTATGATAGAAATGATAAGTCAGTTCTTTAATATTTTTATTTCACTTAATATCGTATTATTTGTGTTTAATTTACTACCTTTTCCACCATTGGATGGATACCGAATAGTTGAAGACCTTTCACCACCATCAGTAAGAGCTAGATTAACCCAATATGAAAATTATGGTGTCATCATTTTCTTGATTTTAGTCATTACACCGCTTGATCAATACACGATTCATCCCATTTTCCATACAGTCGTTCCATTTTTTGGTGATTTGTTATATAAGCTAGCATCTCCTATTTTGTGGATGGGGAATTAAGATATATTAAAAGAAATCACATTAACATAATAGGATTGCTTTTCAGTTGTAAATGAAAGCTAGACTAGGAGTGTGAAATCATGTCTGTTTTGAGAAGGAAACATCTATATCATTTCGAGGATCTAGAAAGTGAAGCGGCAAAAGCCATGGATCCCCATCCGTTTAGTTACGTTCAAAGTGGAGCAGGGCATGAAGAGACCTTGCAGGATAACACGCGAGATTTTAGAAAGTGGAAAATTAGGCCGAAGTTTTTAAATGATGTTTCAAAACGGGACTTATCCATTTCCATATTTGGGGAGACGTTTGACACTCCCTATTTCCTGGCTCCAATTGGAAACCTTGGTATTGTACATCCTGAGGCGGAGCTAGCTGTAGCAAGAGCCGCTAAACGATTTAATTTGCCTTATATAGCAAGTACGGTTACCACTTTTTCACTTGAAGAAATTGCAAAAGAGCTTGGCACAAATCCCAGATGGTTTCAGTTATATTGCAGTCAAGACCGCAATATAACTCAAAGTTTTATCCAAAGAGCTGAGCTAGCAGGGTATACAGCTATTGTCGTTACAATTGATACTCCGACAGCAGGATGGAGGACAGCTGATTTATCCAATCAATATTTTCCTTTAAAGCTCGGAACAGCCTCTGGAAACTACTTTGCAGATCCTGTTTTTCGATCATCTCTTATACAACCTCCAGAAAAAGATTTTGATACTGCCATCGAAAAGCAAATGGATGTATTCTTTTCCCCGTCCTTTACGTGGGAGGATATACAATTTATTCAAAATGTCACAAAGCTACCTGTCCTTTTGAAAGGAATTTTGCACCCAATTGATGCTCAGAAGGCTATGGAATACGGAGTAGATGGAATTGTGGTGTCAAATCACGGGGGAAGACAACTAGATGGATGTATTTCAACCATTGCTGCTTTGCCTGAAATAATAGAAGTGATACAGGGGAAAATTCCTGTGTTGTTTGATAGTGGAATTAGAAAGGGAGCAGATGCCTTTAAGGCATTAGCACTTGGAGCAGATGCCGTACTTCTTGGCCGTCCATATGTGTATGGTCTTGCTGTAAATGGTGAAGAGGGTGTTTCAGAAGTGCTTGGGCACTTTATTCAGGATTTAGATGTTTCCTTAGCAACAGCAGGAGTAGCTTCCGTTAATTCTCTCAATCGTTCCTTACTAGTCAAAGTATAATAAAAAAGTGTCCATTTCTTGAACTTAGGTCCTTTTGTTAGATAAAATGGAATAAATAAGAGGAGGTCGCATATGGAACAAGAAAAAAAGAAAAAAACCATTGGCTTCAACATTATAAAAAATGATCCAACAGACGGACACGGAGGCTTTGGTGCCGGAGGGGCCCTAAGTCTTGACAATATTTCACCTGTATTCGTTGATCCTGAAGCAGGGGAGGCTTTTGTTGATATTGGAGCGATGCATGCAAGAAGTGTAGTAGAGAAAGGAATTAAATTTCTTGCAAATAAAGAAGAGGTTCCGAATGGTAAGTTATATTGGTTAGTATGGGTTACGATAGAACGTGGACAACAAGGATCTTTTTACGCAGGGGTAACTAGCTGTGAAATGACCGTAGACCGCGAAATTCGACGAGGATATAAGTCTTTACCAGATCATGTTAATAAAATGGATAAGTCATTAAAGCGTCATATAATCGTTGACCATATGGATGAGCCATCCAAAAAGATATTAGCCGATTTTTTAAAGCACCACGATGCAGACATGTGGGAAAGGTCATCGGAAAAGCTAAAAATTGATTTGAATACCTTGTGAAAATCGACAGAATGACTTATCTGATCATCTATATTTTCACTTTATGACATTTTCTTGAACGTTTGTAATAAGGGTTGAGCTTTTTCTTGAAAAAAAGTAAACTATTGTATACAGTCTTACTACACTGTAAGACTAGGACACAAAGAACCGTAGGGGATATTCCTCTACGGTTTTTTGCTGGCTAAAAGAAGTCAATGTAGGTTCTGATAAATATGGAATATGTTCTGTGAAGATTAAATAGGATTCCTCTTAAAACAACAAGTGATGAGGGAAAGTTTAGCAAGGTATGTAGCGATTACTTCAAAAAGTCGATTAAATCCTGTTATTCAACTTTTCACACCGCAAACCACTTCAAAAAGTCGATTAAATCCTGTTATTCGACTTTTCACTCCGCAAACCACTTCAAAAAGTCGATTAAATCCTGTTATTCGACTTTTCACTCCGCAAACCACTTCGAAATGTCGATTAAATCCTGTTATTCAACTTTTCACATCGCAAACCACTTCGAAATGTCGATTATTAGAAC
The DNA here is from genome assembly GCF_042680805.1 of Bacillus salitolerans. Taxonomy (NCBI): domain Bacteria; kingdom Bacillati; phylum Bacillota; class Bacilli; order Caryophanales; family Bacillaceae; genus Bacillus; species Bacillus salitolerans. The sequence continues at coordinate 202,426 of NZ_JBHUEM010000001.1, forward strand.
CCAAACCTCAATCCTCATCAAATTCCTATAGAATCATAATGGTGGAACATAAAAAAAGACTGCCCGAGATCGTTCTCGACAGCCTGACTAGGAAAGCTTCCTAGTGTTTTTATTATCACTTTAAGGTGAGATCCACTTCATTAGTTTATCGATCCAACCTTCATCTTCTGGAACAATATCTATTTGTATAGGTGGTCCCTCGTTATTATATTGATGCGGTAAATGGTCTGTACAATATTCATCTGGTTCTGATCCTCGGAGATAATAAGTGAGTCTAGCAACGGGACATGCTTCTGTTGCTAGAAGGCCGTTATGAGGATTTACATACACTCCTACTACACCAGAGGTAGGTTTAAAGGCTTGAACTGGTTCCTCCTTCAGTGCTTCCTCCATGATATCAGCCCAAATGGTTTTAGCATATCTCTTTTCAGCTGCTAAATCCAACGTATGATCACGGTCATATCCTATCCAAACTCCTGTAACAAGATTAGGCGAGTATCCTATCATCCAGCTATCTGTACTCGTTGTTCCTGATTTCCCAGCATACACTCGAGTAAGTTTATCTTTTATTGTTCGACCAGTCACCTTCGTGTAATCGTTGAGCTTTTCATCAAACATACCTGTCATCATATGAGTCGTTACAAATGCAGCATCCTTATCTAGAATCTGCTCTTTATGTACTTTATTCTCATAGATGATTTCTCCGTGATGATTGACGATTTTTTGAATAAAGGTAGGCTCTATCCTTTTTCCGCCGTTAGCAAGAATACCATAAGCATTGACCATATCGATCATTTTGACCGTAGATGTTCCCAGTGCTAAAGATGGTACTTCAGGTAGCTTACCGGAAATACCAATCCGGCGACTTGTATCAATAAGTGCTTGCTGACCAAGTGAAAGATGAGTTTTAACCGCAAATACATTATCGGAGAGAGCAATAGCTTGTGCTAAGGTAATCGTATCATTGGCATAATAATCGTTAAAATTACTGGGAGAATATGTCAGTTCCTCTTTTTCTCCAAATCTGAAGGTCGTATACTCACTTCTAAGCTGGGTAGAAGGAGTAAAGCCTTGTTCGATTGCCGAGTAGTAAAGAAATGGCTTAAATGTTGACCCAGGCTGCCTTTTTGCTTGTGTTGCTCGGTTAAACTGACTTATTGAATAATCTCTCCCGCCTACCAGTGCCTTGACATGTCCGGTAGAAGGGTCTGTTACCATTACTGCTGCTTGAATCTCAGATTTAGGATCGATGGTAGAGGCTATTTTTTCCTCGACAATTTGTTGAACCTTCGGATCAAGGGTTGTATATACTTTTAATCCTCCCATTTGAATCGTTCGATCTGTAATCGTTGTTAAGGAACGAAGTACTTGTTTAACTGCATCTTGGAAATAAGGAGCAATATCTTGATGCTTGTTATCAAACTTTGCATAAAAGGATAGTGGCACAGCCTCAGCAATAGCCGCTTCTTCACTCGATAATAGCTTGTTTTGGACCATTGATTGGAGAATGAGTTTTTGTCTTAATTTAGCTTGTTCAAAATTTGTTAGCGGAGAATAGCTACTTGGTCCTTTAGGGATACCAGCTAGCATAGTGGCTTCACTTAGCGTGAGATCTTTTGCTTGTTTATTAAAATAAAAATTGGCAGCCGCTTCGATTCCGTATGCACCATGACCATAATAGATCGTATTTAAATAACCTTCTAAAATTTGTTCTTTAGAATAATTGATTTCTAGACGTAATGTATAAAGGGCTTCTAACACTTTTCGCTTCCATGTTTTGTCATGTTCTAAAAAGAGATTACGGGCATATTGCTGAGAAATCGTGCTAGCCCCCTGCACCTTGGCCATTGCCTTGATATCTGCAATGGCTGCACCGGCAATACGCTTATAATCAAAGCCGTTATGCTCAAAAAAACGTCTATCTTCTATAGATATGGTTGCATTGATAAGATCAGGTGAAATCTCTTGTAACTCCACCCAATACCTTGTTTGACCTTGGCTACTTTCACCAATTACTTGACCATCTGCACTATAGTAGACGGTGGATTGAGGTACAGCAAGTGGAGGGGGGCCTTGAATTTTTGCATATATTAATACACTTACCCACCCCATCATAAAAAAAATGGACATGATTAAGCTAATAAAAAATAGAGCACGTATATATTTTAACGTTTGGCGAAATCGCTGATTTGTGATGATTTCCATTAATGACCACCTACACACTATGGCATGGTTCAAAATACTCCTCAACAGTATTGAAGAAAAATCAACATTTTAAACATACAGCTACTAATTTTGTGTAAAATCATGGAGTGTGAAAATGTAAATCCAATATTTAAGAAATGATCGTTGTGGGAAATTGTGGTGTTTTGAAATGAAGAACCTTCATATTTTATTGCGGAAGAAAATGAAAGAAGGAATCATATTTTTTTCGACATTCTTTTACTTTTTACTATGCATTTTGTGTTAGTTGTTTTATACTTTGAACTGCTGTACATTATTTACTCGTTTTGTTAATTTTTCTTTTGTGTAAAAAATTTACCATTTGAATAGAAGAGGCAGAGATTTTCTATTCAATGGTTTTTAATTGTTCTAAAAGGGAACGATAGTATAGTGTAATTAAGACCAGATGTGGGAACTAGTAGAAAGGTGTGATGAACAAATGGAATTATGGTTTACAGAGAAACAAACTGAAAAATTTGGAATTACAATGAAAATTAAACAAACCTTACATACGGAACAAACTGATTTTCAGAAGCTTGATATGGTTGAGACTGAAGAATTTGGAAACATGTTGATTTTAGATGGAATGGTCATGACAACTCAAAAGGACGAGTTTGTATACCACGAAATGGTTGCACACGTTCCTTTATTTACTCATCCAAATCCAGAAAACGTTCTAGTCGTTGGTGGCGGTGATGGTGGCGTCATTCGCGAAGTATTAAAGCACCCTAGCGTAAAGAAAGCAACGTTAGTTGAAATCGATGGGAAAGTTATTGAATACTCTAAAAAGTATTTACCTGAGATTGCTGGTAAGCTTGAAGACTCTCGTGTAGAGGTAAAGGTAGATGACGGTTTTATGCACATCGCTCAAAGTGAAAATGTGTATGACGTTATTATGGTTGACTCAACAGAGCCAGTTGGTCCAGCGGTTAATCTATTCACAAAAGGTTTTTATGCAGGTATCTCAAAAGCACTAAAAGAAGATGGGGTATTTGTTGCTCAAACGGATAACCCTTGGTTTACACCTGAATTAATTACGAACGTTCAACGTGATGTAAAAGAGATTTTCCCTATTACAAGACTTTATATTGCAAACATCCCTACTTATCCAAGTGGAATGTGGACATTTACAATCGGTTCAAAGAAACATGATCCTCTGGAAGTGTCAGAAGATCGTTTCCATGAAATTGATACAAAATATTACACGAAAGAACTACATAAGGCAGCTTTCGTATTACCGAAGTTTGTAGCAGACCTAGTTAAAGAATAGTTATGGAATGGGACAGGATATCCTGTTCCTTTTTAAAAGGAGGTAAAATTATGCGCTTTGATGAAGCTTATTCTGGTAACGTATTTATTAAGAGTCATCCTAATTATGAAGAAAGTGAAGCTGTACTTTACGGTATGCCGATGGATTGGACCGTGTCCTATCGACCAGGTTCACGCTTTGGTCCAACACGTATTCGTGAGGTGTCAATCGGGCTTGAGGAATATAGTGCCTACTTAGATCGTGAATTAGAAGAAGTGAAATACTTTGATGCTGGCGATATCCCATTACCATTCGGTAATCCAGGTAAAAGCCTTGATATGATTGAAGATTATGTTGACAATCTTTTAGCTGATGGAAAGTTTCCATTAGGGATGGGCGGTGAACATTTAGTATCTTGGCCTGTCATGAAAGCAATGTATAAAAAGTACCCTGACTTAGCCATCATTCACATGGATGCTCATACAGACCTACGTGAGCATTATGAAGGGGAGCCTTTCTCTCACTCTACGCCAATTCGAAAAGTAGCCGAGCTTATAGGACCACAAAACGTGTATTCATTTGGTATTCGCTCGGGAATGAAGGAAGAATTTGAGTGGGCAAAGAAGGTGGGTATGCATATCTCGAAATTTGATGTACATCAGCCATTAAAAGAGATCTTACCGAAGCTTGCGGGACGTCCGGTTTATGTAACCATTGATATTGATGTACTAGACCCTGCTCATGCACCTGGTACAGGTACTGTAGATGCTGGTGGTATTACATCAAAGGAGCTACTTGCTTCCATTCATGAAATTGCTCATTCTAATGTAAAAGTTGTCGGAGCAGATTTAGTAGAGGTAGCTCCAATTTATGATCCATCTGAACAAACAGCTAATACGGCAAGTAAATTAATTCGTGAAATGATTTTAGGATGGGTTCCTAAAAAATAGTCTAAAAAGCTGAGACAAAACAGTCTCAGCTTTTTTAATAGAAATCAACTGGAGACATAATTTTTTCTATATAACTGGAGGACACATAGCTAATGTATTTAATGATATATAGAAGGAGTAGATAAGGATTGCTGTTTCATTGTAATGTGAATATTCTTATTTGTATCAATCGAAGCAAAAAAAATATCATCCAATCGGTTTATTCCTCTGTTGACTAATTGGTTTCGGAGCCACTCTTCGGTTAATGAGAAATCCAGTAGCACGCTCTCGTAAAGTGTTCCTTCAACAACGACGGGAAACCCAATGGTAACTGATTGGTCAGAGATCCCCAAATCTTTTCTAGTTACGGACGATGCCGCACCTTTTTTCAAAATGGATAAATTTCCACTTCCCTCGATAATCCCAAGGTGAACCTCATTAATATCAAATATATCCTTTTCCCTTAGTAACGAAAGAATATTATCAAGCGAATACCGTATTCTTTTGATATTCTTTACGACAAACTGACCGTCCTGAATCACAACTACAGGCTCAAATGTAATGGCCCTACCCAGTTTTCGATGTCGGATTTTTAAATATGCAGTAAATCTGGAAAATAGGGCAATAACGACAATGGCAAAGGCAGTGTGTAAGTGCTCAATTTTAGGATCAGCAATATCGGCACCAACAACTGCTGAGAGTGTAATGATTGTAAGGAAATCAAAAACAGGGAGTTCCCCAATTGATCTCCTTCCCATAAATAAAGTCATAACTAAAACGAGTGGCAATATCGAAACAATTCTTCCAAGAACAATTGCTAATTCTCGTAATGTATCTGTCATAAAAACTCCTCTAAAATGAAATATTTGTAAAAATTTTATTATTTTACTTCCTATTTTTCTCAAATTGTGTGATATTATTTAAAGATAAAAAAGATAGAAAAGTCACAACTTTTAGGAAACTGTTTTTAGGGGGAGCATCAATGCCACGTATTTTCGAAATTAGCATTCAATTCTTAGTGGCGTGTGTGGGGATTATCTTTGTAGGTGCCATACCGTCTTTGTTTAATACAGTTAATGGAAGCTTTGTTAACTCTACTAGCTACTATGAAACCATTAAGGAAATCATCCAAGGAATATCACAATATAAAAGCTTAACCTATGATTGGAACGGAGTAGAACGTGATCTATTCCCTTTTCTATTTGAGCCTGTTTTCTACTCTATCACGATTTTAATCTGTGCATTATTATTGGCTTATCTAGTTTCAACGCTATTTACATTTTTAACGATGCTATTACCAGCCAAACATAGAGGAAAATCCAAACTATTTATATACTTATTTGAATCGTTGCCAGACATTTTGATCGTCTTCTTAATGCAGTTTTTTATTATCTATTTTTATAAGAAAACAAATATCTTATTGTTAAACTTCGTGTCCTTACAAGAGGAAAGGGCGTACCTTTTACCTATCCTCTGTTTAGCAATCTTTCCAACCATTCAGTTATATAGGTTAAGTATGTTGTTATTTGAACAAGAGCTAACTAAAGATTACGTCTATTTAGCGAAAATGAAGGGTGTTTCATACTATAGTGTTTTACTTGTTCATATCCTTCGAAATGCAACGGTTAGCTTATTTTTCCAATCGAAGAAAGCAGTTTGGTTTATGTTATCGAATTTATTTATATTAGAATACTTATTTAATATTTTTGGAATTACACGCTTCTTAACCCAATACATGACACCAACGATTTTTACAATCGGGTTACTCTTATTTTTTATACCAATCTTTATCCTATATAACATTGCTGAATCAATAGTTAAAAATGTTGTGAGTGGAGGGGAGTCTTTATGATAAAAAGGCTGTTAACCCAACCTTTGTTCTTAATTGGATTTCTTGTTATTGTTGGACTGGTCCTTTCAAGTTTTCTGTATACCGCAATTTATCATAATGAAATTCCACAGGACCGCTATTTATATGATGATAATGGTAGGATTGTTGATTCCTCTCCCTTATCTCCAAGTAAAGAGATTTGGTTTGGAACGGATCGAGATGGATTCCACATGCTACACAAGGTTATTATCGGAGCAAAGTTTACGATCTTAGCAGCTCTTGGAATTGCCTTTTTACGAGTATTAGTTGCTATTCCAATTGGAATGATTTTAAGTTCCTATTTAACGAAATCACGAAAATATATTAATGGGTTTGTCGATTCATTTCACTATATTCCATTAAGCTTGATTGCCTATTACATTTTATACCCGGTCCTTTGGATGGGACCAGCTGGCTATCAACATACGCTTACAGAACGTGTTGTTATTGAGGTAGTGGTATTAACTGTATTAACACTCCCCATTTTAAGTGTTCTGATTGGAAATGAAGGGTCTTTCATTATGAAAAAGGACTATATCATCAGTGCTCAAACGTTAGGGGCAAGCAGGTGGCATATTATTAGAAAACATATCCTTCCTTCAATGAAGGAGAAATTTATGATTATGTTTGGGCAACAAGTTGTTCAGGTTCTACTCATTTTCTCCCATTTAGGTCTATTAAAACTATTTTTCGGAGGGACGGTCGTTTCCTATGATCCGTTATTCAGAGATCCACCGTCATCTTCAACGTTAGAATGGTCAGGTTTAATCGGTGACGCACAGCAACACTTATATACAGCTATTTGGATTCCTTTTACTCCTATCTTGTTCTTTGCGATAACGATATTTGCTGTTAACTTAATGATTGAAGGCTTTACGAAGGTTAGTACAGGAGAAACAAGATCGAAAAAGAAGAAAGAGAAAGTAAACCACAGCAAAAATCAAGAAACCGATACTACGGATGAAACAATTCATAAAAAGAGCTTTGAATTAGAGAAACAACAATCGATAGCGGGTTAATACCAGTGGAAACACTGGTTTTTTTGTTGTTATATATAAAGGATACGTTATGTTCCAATTAGGACATTGCATAAAAATTAAATAATTATTGGTTCCTGCACTAGAATGAAACAAAGTCATTCTGATTTCCCACATCTCTTATCCTTATAAGTGCGATGTTGAACTTTTCCAAAGAAATCTATATACTTATTAAGTTATAAAGGATAAGGGTGTGAAATAATGGGGCAATCGGAAGGGGTAGCAGTTCAAATCACCTTTTCTAGTGAAATAAATGATCAAGGTGAAAAAGCTCATTTTTCATTTGCGACAACAGGCTTATACTACATAAAAGGAAGAAATTCTTATCTCCGATTTGACGAAAAGTTACATAATGGGGAGTCTGTTAAAACGACAGTAAGATGGTCCAATCATGAGGCTTGGATTAAACGGACAGGGACTGTTACGATGAAGCTACCTTTTATAGTAGGTGAAACAACAAAAGGTATGTATGAAAACGTACAGGGAAAAATGGAAATGACCGCAAATACAGATAAAATACAGAGTAGCTGGAATCCGAGAGATAAACAAGGGGATTTTGAACTACAATATAGACTTAGCATGTTAGGGAATAAATTAGGCATATACCAAATAGTCATACAATTTAAGGAGGAGAACCATTCATGAATATTGTCGATCAAGTAAAAGAACGGTTAAAGGATGAAATCAAAAATGCTGTTATAAAATCGGGATTAGCCCATGAAGATCAACTACCAGATGTAGTGTTAGAGCTGCCAAAGGAAAAGGCGCACGGCGACTATGCAACAAACATGGCCATGCAGCTGGCTCGTGTAGCTAAAAAGCCACCTCGAACTATTGCAGAGGAGATTGTAGCAAATTTTGATAAGTCAAAAGGGTCAATCGAAAAGCTAGAGATCGCAGGTCCTGGATTTATCAACTTCTACATGGACAATAGCTACTTAACTGAATTAATTCCAACAATTATTAAAGCAGGGGATTCATATGGCGAAACGGCTACAGGGAATAACGAAAAAGTAAACGTAGAATTTGTTTCAGCTAATCCAACTGGAGATCTACATTTAGGACATGCCCGCGGAGCAGCTGTTGGGGATTCACTTTGTAACATATTAGAGAAAGCAGGGTTTCAAGTAACAAGGGAATATTACATAAATGATGCAGGGAACCAAATAAATAATTTAGCCCTGTCAGTGGAAGCACGCTACTTCCAAGCGTTAGGTCATGATAAACCGATGCCAGAGGACGGATACCACGGTGCAGATATAATCGAAATAGGGAACCAGCTAGCAAAAGAATATGGGGATCGTTATATCAATGTAAGTGAAACAGAACGTTTTGATTTTTTCCGACAGTATGGATTAAAGGTTGAATTAGAAAAGTTAAAGAAGGATTTAGAAAGCTTCCGCGTTCCATTTAATGTATGGTACTCAGAAACATCCCTTTATGAGAGCGGAAAAATTGATACAGCACTTCAAAAATTAAAAGAACAAGGAATGATTTTTGAAGAAGATGGTGCAACATGGCTACGTTCTACTCAATATGGGGACGATAAAGACCGTGTGCTTATTAAACAGGACGGCACTTACACATACTTAACTCCAGATATTGCCTACCACCAGGATAAACTTATCCGTGGTCATGAGAAGCTAATAAATATTTGGGGCGCCGATCACCACGGATATATACCACGTATGAAAGCTGCCATACAATCTCTTGGCTACCCTGGTGACATTCTAGATGTTGAGATTATCCAAATGGTGCAGCTTTACCAAAATGGTGAGAAAATTAAGATGTCTAAGCGTACAGGGAAGGCAGTAACTTTACGAGAACTAATGGAAGAGGTTGGAGTCGATGCCATGCGTTACTTCTTTGCGATGAGAAGTGCTGACACACAAATGGATTTTGACTTAGACCTTGCAGTCTCTAAATCAAATGAAAACCCAGTTTATTATTCTCAATATGCCCATGCACGAATTTGTAGTATTTTACGTCAGGGAGAAGAAATGAACTTGAGTTATGAGGATGAGTTAGATTTTTCTCTAATACAATCAGAAAAAGAAATCGAGCTTCTTAAAAAGCTAGGTGAGTTTCCAGCAGCCGTTGCAGAAGCAGCCATCAAACGTATGCCACACCGTATCACAAACTACGTATTTGAATTATCGTCTGCTCTGCATAGTTTCTATAATGCGGAGAAGGTATTAGATGTTGAGAAGCTTGAAGTAAGTAAAGTGCGATTTGCACTTATGAAAGCTGTTCAATCGACGCTTAGAAATGCCTTATCGTTAATTGGCGTTTCGGCTCCGGAAAAAATGTAGGTGGACAATAGTGGCAACTACAAATTGTAGTTGCCTGTTTTGTGCATACTGAACAGTAAAGAATCAGAAAGAAAGGATTGAAACGGATGAAAGAAGTAATTTTAGCATTACTAACAGGAATTATCGTAGGATTTTTATTTGCCTTACTGAGGCTACCTATTCCAGCACCTCCAGCTCTAGCAGGAGTAACAGGAATAGTAGGAGTATATTTGGGCTTCAAGCTTTTCAGCTGGATTGGTCCATTGCTCCCTTGGGTAAAATAACAATAGCTCCTTCTCATAGTATGAGAAGGAGTTTTTTACTTCCAAAAAACGGTTGCTCCTCCTATTCGTTTTACTCCCCGAATTGAAGAAATATCATCCACAAGCTTTAGCATTGCTCGATCCTTTTCCTTTGCCTCAACCATAATATCAAAATCATCCCCAATGGATTTAGCAGCCTTTAAAAATGGCATGATAAAATCTAGATCAACGTTGTCTGCGTGATGACGAAAGTTAGAAGCGGATTTGGGCGATGAAAGGTGTACCTTTGGAACCAGACCAAAATGCTCCCAAGTTTTATACACTTCAGGAAGAAGTTCCTCGAGCGGCTCTCCTGAGCAATTTGCCATGTGATGATGGTAATCAAATAGTAGGGGGATACATTGTTTTTTGCACACTTCTAGGGTCTCACTTGCCGTATATGTTTTATCATCATTCTCTAGTGTCATTCTCGATTTAATCGTCATCGGGAGAAGCTTTATATGTTGATGAAACCTTTCAATCGCTGCATGTTTATCTCCATAGGCTCCGCCAATATGTATGTTGATGAGAGAAGAGCGTTCAACTCCCATCATATCTAGAAGGTTATAGTGATACATCATATCCTTCACCGCATTAGAGGTAACGTGCTGTTTATCACTTGTAAACAGAGTAAACTGGTTAGGGTGAAAGCTGGTGCGTAGGCCATATTGTTTAATTAGTTCCCCGAGCTCGCGAAAATCAGCCTGTAAATCTTTTTTGTAATTCCACTTAACTTCTGGGTGTGTGGCAAGAGGAACGATTGAAGAGGATAACCTATAAAGCTTGATTCCATGAGCAATATTATAGTGGAGAGCACGTTTTGTATTTTCAATATTTCTTTTTGAAATCTCTATTAATTTCGGAATCCGCTCGTCTTTCTTTAACTTCTTCCAATTCGTAAATGTAATCGTTTTGGAAGTTGAGCTGTCCCACAATGATAAGGCATGGGCAACATAACCAAATCGAATCCTCATGTTTATTCCACCAGCCTTTCCGTTTGGAATTGCTTACAGCAATCCTGAAATAAGGGAAGATAATGACTCTTTTCCACGCTGAAAAAGAGAGCGATCTTCAAGCTCTTCAATCGTTAGTACCTCTGCTTTTTCAAAGTCCTTTAATAAACTATTTTTAACTCTAGCAATAAAGGCTTGATCATAAATAAAGCAATTTATTTCATGATTTAAATGTAAGCTTCTCTTATCAAAATTGGCTGTTCCAATGTCACAGACATCACTATCCATTACAATAACTTTGGCATGGAAAAAACCGTTATTATAGCGATATATCGTGCAACCAGCTTCTAATAAAGGTTTGAAATAGGGAAATGAGGCTTCTTTGACAAATGCATGATCAGCGTTCATTGGAACAATTATCGATACATTAACACCACGATTGGCTGCATTAATTAGTTCCTGAGCCATTTCCTTACCTGGTATGAAATAAGGAGAACCAATAATTAATTCCTGCTTTGCATTTTGGATAAGCTCAAGAAAGGCATGACGTAAATACGCTCCGTCTGTAGGAATTAATTTGTGTAGGATAGGTCCTGTTGTTAACTCAGGAAATAAGCCTTCTTCATCGTGTAATGATTCATTGGTTGCGTGAAACCAGTCGTTTAAAAACTGTGTTTGTAAATCTTGGACACCTTCCCCTTCTATTCTAAGATGGTAATCACGCCAATCTCCGAGCTTAGGGTCTTGTCCAATATACTCCTTACCGATATTAAATCCACCTAGATAACCTATCGAGCCATCGACCACCGATATTTTTCGATGATTTCGCATATTGAGTGAATAAAAAATAAATGGAAACCTAGGGATATGGGAGTATTGGAATTTAACACCACTTTTTTTTAAGGCACGGACCGTTTGTTTTGGTACTTTGCTGCCAATTCTATCTAGGAGAAGGCGTACTTCTATGCCCGCCTTTGCTTTCTCCATCAATAGTTTAAGAAAGGAATGACTGATTTTATCATCCTTTACAATATAAAATAAAATATGGATGTGTTTTTTGGCTTTCTTAATCTCGTAAAAGAAGTCATTATATAAATCCTGTCCAGTTTTGAATAATGTTATTTGACTATGGCGTTTCGGATATTCCCTTTTGCGTACTTTCTTTAAATGAAAAAAACGCCCAAGCTTGAAATCAATCGCAAGCCAAGCAAGTATCATTATAATAATTAGGGAGAAGATTTCCATGAATTGGTCCCTCCTAGCATGTAGCGTATTATTTCTAATGAAAACGCTGGTTGTTAGTTTCACCGGATAAGGAAAAAATGATGCATTGAAAGAATTTGTGTTGACTGAATGCTCATTCATATTATAATAGAAGTATAGAGTTAAAAGTCTGAATTTTTATTACTATTTAAATTGTTTGGAAAGGGTATTTTTCCCTGATGAACGAACTGCATTTGAAAAACTTGTCTAAAGAGTAGTCTATAGGCGTTACTGACTGAGTAGTTTTTCTGATGCGGAGTGCAATTCCGACATTATTTTTTACTTTAAACAGGCTACTTAAGGAAACAGGAACTTTACTTTCCCGATAGCCTAGGAAAGGGGTCAAACGATGAATTCACTACTTTGGATTAACTTCATTGCATTTTTGATTGTAACCGCTTACGCAGTGCATTTATTTGTTTACTTAATCAGAACGCGTATTGCTTACATTAAACTAGGAAAAAAAGTTGAATTTGATCGTAAATTCAAGGAACGACTAGATAAAGTATGGGTTAACGTATTTGGACAGAAGAAATTATTAAAGGATAAGAAAAGTGGAATCATACACGTTATGTTTTTTTATGGTTTTATCCTCGTCCAATTTGGCGCCATCGATTTTATTTTGAAAGGGCTCCTGCCAGGGTCACACCTACCATTAGGACCTTTATATCCAGGATTTACGTTCTTCCAAGAATTAGTCACTTTTATGATTCTTATTGCGGTTGTATGGGCATTTCATCGCCGCTATGTTGAAAAGCTTGTCCGACTAAAAAGAGGCTTTAAATCAGGTCTAGTCTTATTATTCATCGGCGGATTAATGCTGTCAGTGCTGTTAGGTAATGGAATGGGAATTATCTGGCATGGGCATGAACCGACATGGAGTGAACCAATTGCATCCCTATTTGCCATGATTTTTAGTGGGATTGGTGAAACAGCATCCATTGTCGTATTTTATATTGCTTGGTGGATTCATTTACTATTCTTGTTAACGTTTTTAGTATACGTACCACAATCAAAGCATGCTCACTTAATTGCTGGACCAGCAAACGTTTTTTTAGGTAGACTTTCGAAGCCTGGAAAGCTTGAGAAGATTGACTTTGAAGATGAAACACAAGAAACGTTCGGTGTTGGAAAAATTGAAGACTTTACACAAAATCAAATGATCGACTTTTATGCCTGTGTGGAGTGTGGACGCTGTACAAACATGTGTCCAGCAACAGGTACAGGAAAAATGCTTTCACCAATGGATTTAATTATAAAGCTGCGTGATCACTTAACCTATACAGGTGCTGCTGTTACATCAAAAACCCCTTGGGTACCTGCAGTTGCATTTTCAAATACAAAAGGAAATCAAATTGCAATGATGGCTGCTGGTAAAGGAGTAGAGGAGTCTGCAGGTGCGATTGACATGTATAGCCCAAGCCTAATCGGTGAAGTCATTACAGAAGAAGAAATTTGGGCATGTACAACCTGTCGTAACTGTGAAGATCAATGTCCAGTTATGAACGAACACGTTGATAAGATTATTGATCTTAGACGTTATTTAGTATTAACAGAAGGAAAAATGGATGCAGATGCACAGCGTGCAATGACAAACATTGAGCGTCAAGGAAATCCATGGGGCTTAAACCGTAAAGAGCGTGAAGACTGGCGCGAGGCTCGCGAGGACGTTCATATCCCTACGGTTAAGGAACTAAGTAAAGCAGGCGAAGAATTTGAATACTTATTCTGGGTTGGCTCGATGGGGTCGTATGACAATCGAAGCCAAAAAATTGCTTTATCATTTGCTAAGCTCTTAAATGAAGCAGGTGTTAAATTTGCCATCCTAGGAAATAAGGAGAAAAACTCAGGTGACACACCTCGTAGATTAGGAAATGAATTCTTGTTCCAAGAACTAGCGACGAAGAATATTGAAGAATTCGAAAAAAATGAAGTGAAAAAGATTGTCACAATCGATCCTCACGCATATAACATCTTTAAGAACGAATATCCTGATTTTGGATTCGAAGGTGAAGTATATCACCATACTGAGCTATTAGCACAACTTGTGAAAGAAGGTCGCTTAAAGCCACAGTTTGAAGTGAAAGAAACGATTACCTTCCATGATTCCTGTTATTTGGGACGTTACAACGATGTATACGATCCACCGCGTGAAATCTTAAAATCCATCCCTGGTGTAAACCTAGTTGAAATGGAGCGCAAACGTGAAACAGGTATGTGCTGTGGAGCGGGTGGAGGATTAATGTGGATGGAAGAGCATTCTGGAAATCGTATTAATGTTGCTCGTACAGAACAAGCTCTTGCGGTAAATCCTTCTGTCATAAGTAGTGGTTGTCCTTATTGCTTAACGATGATTAGTGACGGAACAAAAGCGAAGGAAGTAGAAGAAACAGTCCAAACATTGGATGTTGTTGAAATTCTAGAGAAATCTGTCATCGGAGATCTCAAGGAAATCGCTTCTTAATCTCAATTCTAAAGCTAGTAAACGACAAATATAGTATAGGTGAGGTGTACGGTTTGATATCGTACACCCACTTTCACGAATTGAATCGAGCGAGCGTTCAATCGATTGACTAGGTGACAGTCACTACCCGAATTTTCTCGTTTCACAAGATTGTTTCACAGCTTTGAATATAGATTAATATTTCTGATAGGGGGAGAAATCATGAGTAAAACAGTTATTTTAAGTGGAGTTCGTACACCGTTTGGTAAGTTTGGTGGAGCGTTAAGTACTTTTACAGCAGCTGAACTTGGGGGAATTGCGATAAAGGAAGCATTAACTCGTGCCAATGTTTCACCTAATGAGGTTGGGGAGGTCATCCTTGGAACTGTATTACAAGGTGGACAAGGACAAATCCCTTCTCGTCAAGCATCACGTCATGCTGGAATCCCATGGGAAGTAAAAACAGAAACCATTAATAAAGTTTGTGCATCTGGACTACGAAGTGTGACGATGGCCGATCAAATTATTCGTGCAGGAGATGAAGATGTTATTGTAGCTGGTGGAATGGAGTCAATGAGCAATGCTCCTTACATCATGCCAAAAGCACGATGGGGATTTCGTATGGGAGACTCTCCAGTTGTAGACTTAATGGTTCACGATGGACTAACGTGTTCGTTTAACGGTGTTCATATGGGGACATATGGGAATGGTGTAGCAGATGAGCTTGGATTAACTAGGGAGGCACAAGATGCCTGGGCACTTCGTAGCCATGAACTAGCTCTTCGTGCAATGGAGGAAGGAAAGCTTGCGGAAGAAATTATACCGGTTGAAGTTCCTCAAAGGAAAGGGAGCCCAATCGTTGTAAACCACGATGAAGCACCGAGAAAAGGTACATCTTTAGAAGCGTTAGGAAAATTGAATCCAGTCTTCGGCAAAGGTGGCACCATTACCGCAGGAAACGCACCAGGAGTAAATGACGGTGCAGCAGCTTTAGTCCTAATGAGCGAAGAGAGAGCAATAAGGGAAGGGAAACAACCGTTAGCATACATCCTTGGTCATAGCGCAATCGCAACTGAAGCCAAGGACTTTCCAAAAACTCCAGGTCTTGTTATAAACGAACTGCTTAAGAAAACAGGAAAATCACTTGACGAAATCGATCTGTTTGAAGTAAATGAAGCTTTCGCAGCTGTTGCATTAGCAAGTGAGAAGCTAGCAGGATTAGATTCGGAAAAAGTTAACGTAAATGGTGGGGCTGTAGCACTTGGTCATCCGATTGGCGCAAGTGGTGCAAGAATTATCATCACACTAGCACACGAACTAAAACGTCGCGGTGGTGGAATTGGAATCGCTTCCATTTGTAGCGGTGGCGGTCAGGGTGATGCAATTATGATAGAGGTACCACGCTAAGAATTGTTTCGATGATTTTACCGAAGTCTCTACAAAGCACATACAAAGCAGGATCACAAGTTCAGTTTTTCATAAAAAAGGAGGAAACAAAATGAATGTCCAAAAAATTATGGTAATTGGTGCAGGGCAAATGGGCTCTGGAATTGCACAAGTATGTGCAATGGCAGGCTATGATGTAACTCTTCATGACCTGAAACCTGAATTTGTTGAAAGAGGACTTGGAACAATTAATAAAAACCTGTCTAGACAAGTAGAAAAAGGTCGTATGTCTGAGGATGATAAACTGTCAATCGTTAATCGTATCTCAAGCTCAACCGAATTATCAAATGCAGGAGGTGTAGATCTAGTCATTGAAGCTGCTGTTGAGAACATGAATATTAAGAAAAAGATTTTCGAACAGCTTGATGAGATTACACCTGCACATACTATTTTAGCAACAAATACATCTTCTCTACCAATTACGGAAATTGCCGCTGTAACGAAACGCCCTGAGCAGGTGATTGGGATGCATTTTATGAATCCAGTACCTGTTATGAAGCTAGTAGAAATCATTCGTGGTCTTGCAACAACAGATGAAGTGTATAACACAATTGAAGAGATAACGAGAAAGCTAGAGAAGGTACCGGTAGAAGTAAATGACTTCCCAGGATTCGTTTCTAACCGAATTCTAATGCCAATGATTAACGAGGCTATTTACACCGTATATGAAGGTGTTGCATCACCAGAGGCGATTGACGAAGTCATGAAACTAGGAATGAATCACCCAATGGGACCTCTTACATTGGCAGACTTTATCGGCCTTGATACGTGTCTTTATATTATGGAAACATTGCATGAAGGATTCGGTGATGACAAATACCGTCCATGCCCACTACTACGTAAATACGTGAAAGCAGGCTGGCTAGGACGTAAAACAGGTCGAGGATTTTACTCTTACGAATAAGAGTATGAAGCTTAGCGATTTTGACCATGAGGAGGTTGCAGCGAGATGGATTTACGATTTACTGAAGAGCAGGACATGATGCGGAAAATGGTTCGAGATTTTGCTCAAGCTGAAATTGCTCCATTTATTGAGCAAATGGAAGCAGGAGTATTTCCAAAGCATATCTTGAAGAAAATGGGCGAATTAGGGTTGATGGGAATTCCCATTCCTGAACAATATGGCGGAGCAGAGATGGACTTTATGTCCTATATTATTGCCATTCATGAGATTTCAAAAGTGAGTGCCACTATGGGGGTTATTCTATCCGTTCATACATCTGTTGGAACAAATCCAATTCTATATTTCGGAACGGAAGAACAAAAGCAAAAGTATATTCCAAAACTAGCGTCGGGTGAATATTTAGGTGC
This sequence comes from Bacillus salitolerans, assembly GCF_042680805.1. Classification (NCBI taxonomy): domain Bacteria; kingdom Bacillati; phylum Bacillota; class Bacilli; order Caryophanales; family Bacillaceae; genus Bacillus; species Bacillus salitolerans. Next base: position 219,743 of record NZ_JBHUEM010000001.1, read on the forward strand.
GTTTGCCCTAACAGAGCCAGGAGCAGGTTCTGATGCAGCTAGTTTAAAAACTCGAGCTGTGAAAGATGGAGATCACTATATAATAAATGGTTCGAAAGTGTTTATCACAAACGGCGGTGAAGCAGATACGTATATTGTATTTGCTTCCACAAATCCCGAAGAAGGAAGTCGCGGGGTATCGGCATTTATTGTTGAAAAGGATACACCGGGCCTTATCATTGGTAAAGATGAACATAAAATGGGGCTTCACGGTTCCCGTACAGTCCAGCTGTCTTTTGAAGATGCGAAAGTCCCAGCTGAAAATCTTTTAGGGGAAGAAGGTCAGGGCTTTAAAGTAGCAATGGCTAACCTAGATGTAGGACGTATAGGTATTGCGGCACAGTCTCTTGGTATTGCAGAAGCAGCCCTAGAACACTCTGTTGCCTACGCAAAGGATCGAAAGCAATTTGGTAAACCTATTATTGACCAGCAAGGGGTAGGGTTTAAAATTGCAGATATGGCGACTACTATTGAAGCTGCGAAGCTATTAACCTATCGAGCGGCGTTCTTAAGAATGAATGGTCAACCTTGCGGAACAGAAGCTTCAATGGCAAAGCTATATGCATCTAAAACAGCAATGGAAGTATCAACAGAAGCCATTCAAGTATACGGTGGATATGGATATACAAAAGACTACCCTGTAGAACGCTTTTTCCGAGATGCAAAAATTTGTGAGATATACGAGGGTACTAGTGAAATCCAGCGTTTAGTTATTAGTAAAAAGCTTTAGGTACTGGAAATGAATGGCAAATGATAGAAATGTAAGAAAAAAAAGTCGAAATAACATGTAAAATGGACCGAATCCTTTTAAAAAAGTTGAAAAAACAAAAAAAGAAGATCGAATTGTTGATAAAAAAGTGATTATAACCAAATTTCCTTACAGGAGGACGTAAAAATGAATTTCAAACTTTCAGAAGAGCATGAAATGATTAGAAAAATGGTACGTGACTTTGCAAAAAATGAAGTGGCACCTACAGCTGCTGAACGTGACGAGGAAGAGCGATTTGACAAAGATATTTTTGACAAAATGGCTGAGTTAGGCTTAACAGGAATTCCATGGCCAGAGGAGTATGGCGGAATTGGAAGTGATTATTTAGCATATGTAATCGCAGTTGAAGAGCTTTCTCGCGTGTGTGCATCAACAGGAGTTACTTTATCTGCTCACACATCACTAGCAGGATGGCCAGTGTACAAATTCGGTACAGAAGAACAAAAGCAAAAGTATCTTCGTCCAATGGCAGAAGGAAAATCAATCGGTGCTTACGGTTTAACGGAACCTGGTTCAGGATCGGATGCAGGTGGAATGAGAACAACGGCAAAAAAGGATGGAGACCACTACATTCTTAACGGTTCTAAAATCTTCATCACAAACGGTGGTGTCGCAGATATTTACATCGTATTCGCTCTAACGAATCCAGAACAAGGGACAAGAGGATCTACTGCGTTCATCGTTGAGAAAGACTTCCCTGGCTTCTCCGTAGGTAAGAAAGAAGCAAAATTAGGTATTCGTTCATCACCTACAACTGAAATTATTTTTGAAGATTGCAGAGTTCCTGTAGAAAATGTACTTGGTGAAGAAGGTATGGGCTTCAAAATTGCGATGATGACACTAGACGGTGGACGTAACGGTATAGCGGCTCAAGCGGTTGGTATCGCACAAGGTGCTCTTGATGCTGCTGTTGATTATGCGAAAGAGCGTAAGCAATTTGGAAAGGCAATTATCGACCAACAAGGTATTGGCTTCAAGTTAGCAGACATGGCAACAAGTGTAGAAGCTGCTAGATTACTAACATACCAAGCTGCTTGGTTAGAGTCAGAAGGTCTTCCTTATGGAAAAGAGTCAGCAATGTCTAAGCTTTTTGCTGGAGACGCTGCAATGAGAGTAACAACGGAAGCTGTACAAGTATTTGGTGGTTACGGTTATACAAAAGATTACCCTGTAGAGCGCTACATGCGTGATGCGAAAATTACTCAAATTTATGAAGGAACGCAAGAAATCCAACGCTTAGTTATTTCAAGAATGCTAGCGAAATAAAACATAGAGGTGAAAGAGGCTGAAATCCCAATTGGGTGGATAAGGTGCAACGTTAAAGTAGTGGGTTGCTCCTAAATAGTAAGCCTCACTTCCTCTAGGGTGGTGTGCCAAAGATGAGAAAACAAAATGTGCCTGCATCAGTAAAGGATGAACGGTTAATCGAATTAAGGCGAAATCAAATGATCAAAGGAGCCGTTTCCTTATTTAAAGAAAAAGGGTTCCATCGCACAACAACTCGAGAAATTGCCAAGGCTTCTGGTTTTAGCATTGGAACACTATATGAATATATTCGCAAGAAAGAGGATGTTCTCTATCTTGTGTGCGATCGGATTTATGATCAAGTTCGAGATCGGCTGAAGAAAGACATTGGTACAAAGTGTGGAAATACAGAAAGTCTAAAATATGCAATTTCCTCTTATTTTAAAGTAATGGATGAAATGCAAGACGAAGTACTTGTTATGTATCAGGAGGCAAAATCACTTTCAAAGGAAGATCTTCCTTACGTATTAAAAAAAGAGCTCGAGATGGTCGAAATGTTTGAAGAGATATTAACGAGCTGTGTAGAAAATGGAGAGCTATCGGTAGGTCTAAAAGAGCGAAAGCTTATCGCGCATAACATATTTGTGCAAGGGCAAATGTGGGGCTTTAGACGATGGGCCCTTCAAAGGCTCTATACACTTGAAGAATATACAGACCTACAAATTCAAAATGTCTTAGAGGGACTTTCAAAAAACCCGCAAAATCTAAAGGAGGGTAATGAATGACGACAGTGGAGATTTATAAACCCAAAAATCATATCCGTTTTGTTACAGCATCTAGCTTGTTTGATGGACATGACGCATCCATCAATATCATGCGTCGTATCATCCAAGCAAGTGGGGCTGAGGTTATACATCTAGGTCATAATCGTTCAGTAGAAGAGGTTGTTTCAGCAGCTATTCAAGAGGATGTTCAAGGTATTGCCATTTCATCGTACCAAGGTGGTCACGTTGAATATTTCAAATATATGTATGACCTGCTTAAAGAAAGAAACGCTTCCCACATCCGTATTTACGGTGGTGGTGGTGGTGTAATTATCCCTAGAGAAATCAAGGAGCTTCATGATTACGGCATTGCACGAATTTTCTCACCCGAAGATGGCCGTAAGTACGGTCTTCAAGGAATGATCAATCAAATGATCGAGGACTGTGATTTTCCAACGGTTACTTCCATTACGAATGAGCTTGATGGGTTAAAAGAAGGCAAGATTCAAGCGGTTACAAGACTTATCACACTTGCAGAAGGTCAAGTCGGAGCGACGGATGAGGCAGCTGCTGCGGCAGAGACAGTATTAGAAAAAGTAAAAGAGCTCGAGCTAGAAGTCCCAGTAATCGGTATCACAGGTACTGGGGGAGCAGGAAAAAGCTCACTAACTGACGAACTCGTTCGCCGTTTCCTAAATGAAATCAAGGACATTAAGATTGCGGTTCTTTCCGTTGATCCAACGAAACAAAAAACAGGTGGAGCACTGCTAGGAGATCGTATTCGTATGAATGCTATTTTCAATCCACGAGTATTCATGAGAAGTTTAGCAACACGTGGATCAAGAACTGAGCTATCTCTTGCCATTAAAGATGCTATTTCCGTAGTAAAAGCTGCAGGCTTTGATCTCGTTATCGTTGAAACGAGTGGGATCGGTCAAGGGGATGCTGAAATTCGTGAAATTAGTGACATCGCGATGTATGTGATGACTAGCGAATTCGGGGCTCCTTCACAGCTAGAAAAAATAGATATGATTGATTATGCTGACTTAATTGTTATCAACAAGTTTGAACGTAAAGGATCTGAAGATGCAAAAAGCCAGGTTCAAAAGCAATATCAACGAAGTCATATGGCATTTGATCAAGACCTATCAACCATGCCGGTATACGGGACAATTGCCAGTCAATTTAATGACCAAGGAACAAACTCTCTCTTTGCTGCATTAGTAGATCTTATCAATAATAAGGCAAACAAGAGTTGGGAAACATCCTTCAACAAAGAGAATTTAGTTGAAAAGCAAAATGTCATTATTCCAAATAATCGTCGCTACTATTTACGTGAAATCTCTGATTCTGTTCGTACCTATCATAAAAAATCGGCTGAACAAGTAGAAGTAGCACGTAAGCTATTCCAGCTAGAAGGTGCAAAGGAAGCCGTTAGTGGAAATGATCAAGCCGTTCAAGCGATTGAAGACGCAAAACAAGAATTTGAGTATAGGCTCACACCAGAATCTAAAAAACTATTAGAAGGCTGGTCAGCATTAAAGGAAAAGTACGCTGGAAAAGAATTTGTGACGAAGGTTCGTGACAAAGAAATCATTACAAAACTAACGACAAAGAGTCTTTCAGGATTAGATATTCCGAAGGTTGTGTTACCAAAATTTGTGGATCATGGAGAAATTTTACGTTGGGTTTATAAAGAAAACGTCCCAGGTGCATTCCCATTCACTGCAGGAGTATTCCCATTTAAACGAGAAGGAGAGGATCCAAAACGTCAATTTGCTGGTGAAGGGACACCGGAAAGAACAAATCGCCGTTTCCACTATTTATCAAAAGACGATGATGCAAAGCGCTTAAGTACAGCCTTTGATTCCGTTACACTTTATGGTGAAGATCCAGATTACCGACCTGATATTTATGGGAAAGTTGGGGAAAGCGGAGTAAGTGTATGTACCCTAGAAGATATGAAAAAGCTATACGCTGGCTTTGACCTATGTGCACCATCAACATCTGTGTCCATGACAATCAATGGTCCAGCACCTATTATTCTAGCGATGTTCTTCAATACGGCGATTCACCAACAAGTAGAAAAGCGTGAAACCGAACTAGGAAGAATCTTAACAGTAGAAGAGTACCTAGAAGTAAAGGAGAAAACCCTTCAAACTGTTCGCGGTACCGTTCAAGCGGATATCTTAAAAGAGGACCAGGGACAAAATACTTGTATCTTCTCTACAGAATTCGCACTTCGTATGATGGGTGATATTCAAGAATACTTTACACTTAAGAATGTAAGAAACTACTATTCTGTATCCATTTCTGGCTATCATATTGCAGAAGCGGGAGCAAATCCAATCTCTCAATTAGCGTTTACGCTAGCGAACGGATTCACATACGTAGAATACTATTTAAGCCGTGGATTAAAAATTGATGACTTTGCTCCAAACCTATCATTCTTCTTTAGTAACGGTCTAGATCCTGAGTATACAGTCATTGGACGTGTAGCAAGAAGAATTTGGGCTATCGTTATGCGTGATAAATATGGTGCGAATGAACGTAGCCAAAAACTGAAGTATCACATTCAAACAAGTGGACGTTCACTACATGCTCAAGAAATTGACTTTAATGATATTCGTACGACCCTTCAGGCATTAATGGCGATTCATGACAATTGTAACTCACTTCACACAAACGCTTATGACGAAGCGATTACAACACCGACAGAGGAATCTGTACGACGTGCAATGGCTATTCAAATGATTATCACAAAAGAGCATGGATTAACAAAGAACGAAAACCCATTGCAGGGTGCATTTATCATAGAAGAATTAACAGACCTTGTAGAAGAAGCCGTCTTGCAAGAGTTTGAGAGAATAAATGACCGTGGCGGAGTACTTGGTGCAATGGAAACGCAATATCAACGCGGGAAGATTCAAGAAGAATCCATGTACTATGAGATGAAAAAGCACAATGGTGAACTGCCGATTATCGGAGTAAACACATACCTAAATCCAAACCCACCATCAGATGATGATTTAAATAACATTGAGCTTGCCCGTGCTTCTCAAGAAGAGAAAGAGCAACAAATTAAAAATCTTCGTGAATTCCAAAGCCACCATGAAGATAAAACAGAAGCAGCTTTAACAAAATTAAAGCAGGTAGCCGTTTCAGGTGGAAACATTTTTGAAGAACTTTTAGAAACGGTAAAGGTTGCGAGCTTAGGGCAAATTACTCGCGCATTGTACGAGGTTGGCGGACAATATAGACGTAACATGTAAGAAAGGGCAGATTTTTTGCCCTTCTTTTTTTTATTATGATAGTATAAAAGTTTTCAGCAAGAGAATGGCCTAGTGACGTGGAATCCAGCTCCAGCGCCCAGCCAAGATGAAATGGCGACGATTTTTGCCATTTCATCCTACTCAAGGGAAAAAGAAAAATCACTCTTTCCTTGGTCAAATGTTCTGTCATGCATAAAAGGGAAACCACCCTTTTTTCATGACAGAACATTTTTCTGCCTGAGGCTAAACGGGGCGCCCTGAGCCTTTTGTTCTTCAATCTACTTTCCATCCTTGGTTAAGAGAAACAATTTTGATACTATCAGTAATAGAGAGAAAATAAGTATGTTTGAGGTGCAGGATGTTTTATCAACAAGGGAGCACGATACGAAAGCTAATTGAACTGTTTGTCCTATTTATCCTCATTTTTATAATAGATTCTATCGTTGAATTTGAACTAATAGACATACAGCCAAGTCCATTTATTCTTGTTTTACTATTATTTAGTATACGGTATGGGTGGAGGATTGGAGTTCTAACTTTTATTATAACGATTGTTTATTTTGGTTTACGCACATTGATTTCGGGTGAGGATCTATTTTTATTGTTTTTTGAAACGGAGCGAAGACTCCAATTCATCATTTTCTTTATCATCTCCATAATTGCGGGTGCATTTTCTACTTCACAAAGAGAGAGATATGAGGATCTTCATTTTCGAAATGAAGAACTTCGCAGTACTTTGGAGAACATTGAATCTACCATTAAGGATTTGTCGTTCACGAATAAAGTGTTAGAGGAAAGGGTTATTGAATCGGAAACAAGTATTGCTTCTGTCTATCAAATGACAAAGCTGCTGGATCAAGACAATCTAGAGATTATTACAGATGAAGCCATCAATATCTTAATGAATTACTTTCATGCAGAAACCTTCGGAATCTACCATTTGGATCGGTCATTAAGATCAATGAGAATAAAGGTGAGAAAAGGGAATATTGACGAGTTACCTCAGTCGATTTTGTTAGCTGATTCAAAAGATTTTTATGAAAGACTCTTAATGGAGAAAAAAATAACGATAAAAAAAGCTTCGGATCCAAAAAGTGCTCCTGTGATTGCAGGACCAATCATGAGGAACGGAGAAATTCGTCAAGTTCTCATTATTAAACAAATTGATTTTTACCGTCTATCAGAACATGGAATTCAACTTTTGTACTGGCTGCTACAAATTATTTCTGATAGTTATGCAAAAGCGGAAGCAAAAAGTGTGATGCTGAATCGAGTTAAAATGTTTGAAGGTACAAACATATATTACAAGGATTACCTAGATGAGTACATAAGAATTGAGAGAAAACGAGAGGAAAACTTCAAGCAGCCTTTTGCCCTTTTAGAAATAAAAATGTCATCCAGCTCATCCTATTTCTTGAAAGAAATTAATTATGAAATATTTAACGAGCTAAGAGAAGTAGATAAGGTTGGTTATGATGAAGATAAGAATATGCTTTATATTCTTTTGCCAGGAACAGATCCAGCTCGAATCGACAATTTAAAAAAGAGAATTTTCAAAAGGCTTGAAGAATGGATGGTTTCCTATGACGGATAATTTATTACCAATCATCCTTATCACTTATTTAGTTTATGCAATCGTATTAACGATATGGTTAAAACAGATAAATAAACGAATGATAGAAGACAAAAAAGGAATTTACTTTCTAATTGTTTTTTTAGGTTATTTTATTCCTGTTGCTGGAATAGTACTAGGTTTCCTCGCACTTTTCGCCTCGCATTTTAATAAAAAGGATTTGACTGATAATTATCAGGACTATATAGACTTTGATGTTGCAAACTATGAAGAAGTTAGAATGGAAGCTGTAAAGGATTTAAATTTAATATCGTTCTCAAGCAGCCTTGATGCAGAGAATTCAAACGTGAGAAAAGAGCTAATTGTGCGCCTACTCGAGTCGGATATCATGAATCAAGGACAGTTTTTACAAAAAGCCTTAATGAATAAAGATAGTGAAACCGTACACTATGCCGCGACAACAATAAATTTTTTAAAGGAAAGATTTGAAAAAGAAATTAGTCAAATAAAAACTGAGTTTTCAAATGTTGATATGAGAAGCTTTAAACGGTTAAGTAATGTTTATCAACGATATTTAGAAAGTAATATCTTAAATGAATTTATGAGTGAAACGATTCGTAAGGAATTTAAAGAACTAACCGAGAGAGCCATTGCGCAATTTTCTACCGAATTCTCGTTTCACTTACAATATGTAAACATCTTACAAAAAGAACAGAAGCTGCATGAGGCTATTCAATATAGTGAAAAAATGATCGAGCAATTTCCGCATAAGTTCGAGGGCTATTTAAAATTAATGGAGCTATCCTTCACAGTAGGAGAATATCAAAGGTTAAAGAAAACACTCGAGAAAATGGACCAAATGATCGATGAGGAGGAAGTACCTACAAACATGAAACCGCTTCTTTCCCTAGTAAGGAGAATGGTAACAGATGATGAAGCATAGCAGAAGGTTAATGATGATCGTTCTAGGGATGACATTTTTACTAATAGTAACCCTTCAATTCTTGAAGCCTGAGGTTTTGTATCGAATATTTACGATTTCAACAAAAAATGAATTCAAAGTAGAATTGATGTCTGACGAGTCAGATCATGTGCCAAACGGTGAAGAGTTAATGGTTTATATAATTGGTGAGGCATTTGATGTTGAGAATAGTCTGCTACTAGAAAATATCTCTTACTCACTGCATTATAGCAAAATACGCTATGGCTTTATTAAGGCCAACCAAATAAATGAATTAGAAGCCACCCCGTATAATGTAGTAATGCTTACAGGAGGAGATGCTTCTCATGTAAAGTTAGAGGATATTACACGTTTTGTAGATCGTGGTGGGAGCCTTTACATTTCCTCCCGTTTCTATGATCCAAATTGGGCTAGTTTACTTGGGATTGAGGAGAATTTTGGGTATTTTCCAGAGCCAAGCTATGGAATTCATTTTGAAACTACATTCTTTCCGGGCTATCCAAACGTTGCTAGTGATGAATCCTCGATTTCCAATAGCATGCTAGACCTCACATTAAATGAGAAGGCAAACGTGTATATAAGGTCAGAGGAAACCCCGTTATTATGGACATTTCAGTATGGGGAAGGGACTGTTTTATATTGGAATGGTACATTTCTAACAGACAAGTTAGCAAGGGGATTAATTACCCATTCTCTTTCGTTGCTTATCCCTTCCTTTGTCTCAGGGCAAGCGGCAATCAAAGTGATGTTTATTGATGATTTTCCTTCACCTGTACCTTTTGGAACAGCTTGGTCCATTAAGAGAGACTATGGACTTTCAACTGAGAAGTTTTATAAGCAGGTCTGGTGGCCAGATATGAAAAGGCTTGGAGAGAAATATCGCTTTTTATATACAAACGTATTAATCGGAACATATCGGGATGATATGGAATTGAGTGCTGATGAACTTATTACATCAAACGATTATCATATGGTGTACTACGGGCGTGACTCTCTTAGAAATGGCCATGAAGTGGGGTTACACGGTTACAACCATCAATCGTTAGTGTTAGAAAGTGAATCAACAAACCCACAATTAGGCTATGTACCATGGCCGTCTCAGGAGAGTATGGAGGAAAGTATTCGCCGCGCTAGGGAAATGTTTTTACACTTCTTCCCGGGCTCAACATTAACGACGTATGTTCCGCCGTCTAACATTATCGGTGAAACGGGAATTCATGCCCTTATGAATCAGCTTCCCGATTTAAAAGTGCTCGCAGGTTTATATGTAGGGAACCGTCAAACAGGTGACTTAGTGCAGGAGTTTGAATTCGACTCTATGTACGAAGACCTTTTTCATTTCCCTCGGATTACGAGTGGCTATGATTTAGATGGTGAAATAGACTACTTTATCTTAAATGATGCGCTTCTTAACTTTGGAGTATTTTCTCACTTTATTCACCCAGACGATGTGTTAGATGATTATCGCTCAAAGGGGCGTAGCTGGGAGGAGATGAAACACCAGTATATTCAACTACTTGATTACTTACAGGAACAGCATCCGCAGCTAGAACCTTATACGACAGCACAAGGAAGAGATAGGCTTATCTCCTATTTGAATTCAACATTGAATGTGTATCATGAGAAAGACCAAATTACGATTAAAGGAACACAAATACCAAGCCCAACCCATGTCTTTGTTCGGACACGGGAAGGGAAAATGTTAGAAGACGGGGAGTACGAAGGTTACTCTGTTACGTCTCTGAAAAACACTGACAATCTCTATACAGTGGAAATAAAAAAGCCATATGTAACGATAAAACTAAAGGATGAAGCACGATGAGAATTGGAATTGTTGCAGAGGGAAGCTACCCGTATGTTCGCGGGGGTGTGGCAAGCTGGGTCCACATGCTCATCGCACAAATGCCGGAACACACGTTTACGATTATTTCCATTATGCCTGGAGATTTTAAAGAAGTAGGAACGTATAAGTATGATCTCCCGAGTAATGTCGATGAAATTATAACCTACCGCCTTGGAGAACCGACATTTGAAAACATAAATACAAACTTAACAAAAGAGGAGGAACAGAATCTATTAGAGTGGTTTCGTTTTGAAAGGTATGGAAGAGGTGCGTTTTCACTTCTCGGTAATGTTCATAAACTAGGAAGTATGGACGAGTTTTTTCACAGTCGTTCCTTTTGGGAAATCGTCCAAAAAAGCTATGAAGCTGAAAAGCAATCTAGTTCATTTCTTGAGTATTTCTGGATGTTTAAGTCCATGTATACCCCAATCATTAACCTGTTACAGAGGACCTATCCAAAGGTTGACGTGATTCATTCTGTTTCTACCGGTTATGCGGGCTTAATAGGTGCGTATATGAAAGAAACGCAAAAGGTCCCTTACATTTTAACAGAACATGGCATTTACTCTAGGGAGAGAGAAGAAGAAATCTTGCAAGCAGATTGGATCCCAAGTGTTTATAAAAGTCGATGGATTAATTATTTCCATCATATATCCATGCAGGCATATGATAAAGCAGATGATATTATTACGTTATTTGAAAAAAATAGTTATCACCAAAAGCTCATTGGAGCTCCTGAGAAAAAGTTTTCTATCATACCAAATGGAATTGAGATAGAGAAGTATATGACGGTCAAGCGGGAAAGTGAAACGGAAGATCAATTCCATATTGGTGCGATTGTGAGAGTTGTCCCAATAAAAGATGTAAAGACCATGATCTATGCAGCCCGTATGCTAGCAGATGATGAAATTTCCTTTTTCCTAACGATTATGGGACCGCTTGATGAGGATGAGGATTACGCAGAAGAATGCTTGCAGTTAATCAAACGTCTAAAACTTGAGGGCTATGTTTCGCTCGCTGGTCAGGTGAATGTTCTAGACTATTTAAGTAAATTTGACCTTTTATTATTAAGTAGTATTTCAGAAGGGCAGCCACTTGCGGTATTAGAAGGGATGGCAGCCGGTATTCCTTGGGTGACAACGGACGTAGGCTCATGCTCAGAGTTACTTTATGGACTACACGATCCATATGGCCAAGCAGGATTTATCGTACCACCTGTAAATCCAAGAGAAATGGCGGATAAATGCAAATGGTTTGCAGAAAACAGAAGAGAAGGTATTCTCTTTGGTGAAAATGGTAGGAAACGGGCCATACATTTGTATCAGCTTTCCGAAGTAATCAAAAAGTATAGGGAGATATATAAGAAGAGAGGTGAACAATATGGCAGGTATTGGGTTTAAAATGCAAAAGCTTTTTAAAGAGGATTACTTTTCATCAAGGATTAAAGCCTATAGCTTTGCAGGATTAATCACAGCAGGACCATGGATTATTGTGATTGTAACAGTAGCTCTTATACAGGCCATTATACGTTCATTTACAAATATTCCCGATGATACAAGGGAGTTATTTGTGATCTCTATCTCGTATAGTTTTATTTTTTCACAAGTGATTTTCGGAATGAAGCAGCTAATAGTCACTAGGTATTTGGCTGATTTGTTTTATGTGGAAAACTTTAAAGATGTATTCCCTACTTTTATTGGTAGTACGAAAGTGGTTATTTTTCTAGCACTATTCTTATGGGGAATATTCTGTGTGCTTTCCCCACTCCCCCTTTTATACAAAGTGCTATTACTTATACTCTTTATCACATTAAATGTCATTTGGATCCTGTTTACCTTTTTAACAGCGGCGAAATATTATCAGCCTGTCGCGCTTTCGTTTTTATTTGGAGGAATAACAACCATCGTTGCAATTTATGGGAGTGTCAACCTCCTACCATTTGAATCCTATTCTCATTATTTTAAAGCTTTTATTCTACTAAGTGGCTTTACTGCAGGAATGGTTGTCACACTATACATTTTACTATATGCGCTACTAATTAGTTTCCCCGATAAAGGAGTCAAAAACCAATTTAATTACTTACAATATTATGATAAATATCCCTCTTTATTTTGGAATGGGTTTTTATATAATATGGCAATTTGGGTGTGTAACTGGGTCATTTGGTTTGGTTCAGGCTCTATCCTTTTAGAGGCGACATTTAGATTTCACCGTTTTTATGACACCGCTATTTTTTGGTCTTATTTAACGATCATTCCAACGATGGTTATTTTTGTAATCTCTATTGAAACACGCTTTTATAGCAGATATCGCTCTTTTTATGGCTATATTAATAGAGGTGGTTCTCTTAGCCAGATTCAGCAAGCGAAATATCAAATGCAGCGAGTATTAAAACAAGAAATGGAACGTCTACTTCGGAATCAAGGACTGTTTTCGTTTACGATCTTATTACTTGCACCCTTTTTCATTAGTTATTTGCTATTACCGAAGGAGTTCTTAACGATTTTCAGACTCACCTTAGTTGGAGCCTTTAGCAATGCCATGGTATTAGTTGTGAATTTACTATTATTATATTTTGAAGACCGCAAAGGAGCTTTACTTACAGTTGTTATCCTTTTTGCAAGTAATCTCATTCTTTCTCTCCTATTCCTTCCGTTCGGAGATGGTTATTATGGTTTAAGCTTTGCCATCGGCTGTAGCCTATCTTTTGCATATGGAAGTTGGAGGCTCATTTCCTATGTATCGGAGATAGATTATTTTGCTTTTACAGGTCAAGGAGTCAGACATAAGAAATCGAGATATGAGATATTTACCAAAATTGGACGATTTTTAAACGAGAAATTTGTATAATCATGACTAAAGTCATTTGTCGGAATTTAAGAAAATACGTAAAATAGAACTAAATAATGAACATTGTGATGGGTAAATTTTCCGGAAAGACTAGGGCACAAAGGAATGGGTCGTCGATGTTTTTTTAGAAGTGCAGCACCAAGCCAAAATGAAATAGCTATGCCTAGCAATCATACTACTAAGGGATCAAATAACCTTTGAAGAGAACATAGGAATTCTCCCATTTCTTCATCAAAGAACATTTGCTTTGTCTGGGACTAACTGGTACGCTTCACCTTTTATTGCATACCGATCACCAGCCTGCGAAACAACCTATCCCTCTGTCAAACTACAAGGAGGGAATTTTATGAAGAAAGCATTATCGTTTGTAACCGCGTCTTTAGTAGGGTTGACTGTTTTACTATCTCCATGTGATCATACGAATGCATTAGAAGGACCACTAAGTACGGTTAACTCCTATCGAATCTATTATCATGTGCCAACGAGTACGATTATGGAGGAAATGCAAAAGCTTGATTTAGTCATTATAGAGCCATACCATTATACAAAAGAACAAATTGAATTTATTCAATCTAAGGGTACATTAGTATTTGGATACATAAGTACCATGGAAGTTGCAAATTGGAATAAAACACTAGTAGAAAAGTTACGACCTACCGATTACTTTTACCGGAACAATGAGAAGGTCTATTTTCCTGCATGGGATTCTTATTTGATGGACATCACATCAGAGCATTATCGCGAAATCCTAACGGGGGAAGTTGAAGCGCAGGTTGCTAAAAAAGGCTTTGATGGGATTTTTCTTGATACTGTTGGAGATATAGATGATCAGCACTATCATGACCAAGCATTGCTAAAGGAGCAGCGAACGGGATTGAAACAGTTTCTTGCATCGATAAAAGAGCTGTATCCTAATAAGCTCCTCATTCAAAATTGGGGAATTGATACGTTAATGACCACAACGGCACCCTATGTTGATGGGATTATGTGGGAAAACTTTAATTATAAACATGTTGCAAAAGATGAGTGGTCTTTAACTAAAGTGAATGAATTGAAGAAGCTACAGGAAGCCTTTTGGTTTGAGGTATTTACCGTATCAAGTGAAATGAGAAAGAAAAGCCGAAAATATTCACAAAAACAAGGGTTTATTAACTATTATACGGAAAATGGTTACGACAGTTGGAAATAGGCGGCAATGGTGCTGTCTTTTTTTTGTTTAAATAAGCCATGATCAATAGGCTGATAGTGCGACTAGAACAGTGAAAAAGATAGTGTTACCTGAATAAACTTTTGTGGACAATAGAAAAATTTCTCAAAAACGTTACTTCAATGTAGCATAATTGATATAAATTTGTTTATAATGAAAAGTATGTTTACCATAGGAAATATCTAGTATTTTCTTGCATTTACATATTCAAATGGGGAAAAACAAAGAGTTACACATAGAAAGGGAGTGCTTTCATTTGTCTATTGATACATATTCACCAGAAGAATTAAAGGAATTATCCATGATTGAATTGGCTTATGAACTAATGGCTTCTAAAAAGCAGCCTCTTGCTTTTAAAGATCTTATTCATGAAATTGCTCAAATACTGGAGCTTACTGATGAAGAACTAAAAGCTAGAATGCCGCAATTTTACACAGATTTAAATATAGATGGTCGTTTTTTATCGTTAGGAGAGAATCGTTGGGGGTTAAGAAGCTGGTACCCTTATGATCAAATTGAAGAAGAAGTTATTCCAGCGGCGAAACCAAAGAAGAAACGTGCAAAGAAAACAGAAGAAGATGATGATCTAGATATCGAAGAATATGATGAGCTAGATGAAGAATATGATGAGTTAGATGAAATCGACGACCTAGATGAAGTTGAAGATGACGACGACGATGATGACATAGATGATGACGACACGGATGATGATTTCGATGATGATTTATTAGATGACGATGAAGATTATGATGATTTAGACGAAGATGAAGAATTTGAAGATGATTCGGATGATGAGGAAGAAGATCTCTCATTAGAAGAATTAGCTGAAGAGGAAGACAAAGACGTAGAATAACCTCTTGACTTTTCCAAGTCCACTATATAGAATCATATTTGGGCTCTTGAAAAACGGATCGTTTAGAGACAAAAGCAAAAATTGCTCCCTTGCAAAAGGAGTAGCGATTTTTGCTTTTTTTGTTTTTATCCCACCATTATATATATTCGTCGTGCATTTTTTTTATTTTCCATGCATGAACTTAGAGTGAACATTTAATAATGAGAAAAGGAACAAATGAGGGGGAACAACATGACAAAGTATATTTTCGTAACAGGTGGAGTTGTATCATCATTAGGAAAAGGTATTACTGCAGCATCTCTTGGTAGATTACTAAAGAATCGAGGGTTAAACGTCACGATTCAAAAGTTCGATCCATACATTAACGTGGATCCAGGGACAATGAGTCCGTACCAACACGGTGAAGTATTCGTTACAGATGATGGGGCAGAAACAGATCTAGATTTAGGTCACTATGAACGATTTATTGATATCAACTTAAATAAGTTTTCAAACGTTACTACAGGAAAAATTTATTCTACTGTGTTGAAAAAAGAGAGACGTGGAGATTATTTAGGCGGTACAGTCCAAGTTATCCCTCATATCACGAATGAAATAAAAGAGCGTGTTTTCCGAGCTGGTCGAGAAACAAATGCTGATGTCGTAATTACGGAAATCGGTGGAACAGTAGGAGATATCGAATCTTTACCATTTTTAGAAGCAATTCGTCAAATTAAGAGTGATATCGGTCGCGATAATGTCATGTATATCCACTGTACGCTTGTCCCTTACATCAAAGCAGCAGGCGAAATGAAAACAAAGCCTACACAGCATAGTGTTAAAGAGTTACGTAGCCTAGGGATACAACCGAATGTGATTGTAGTCCGTGCAGAAGCTCCAATTTCACAAGATATGAAAGATAAAATTGCGTTATTTTGTGATATTGATCCGAAAGCAGTCATTGAGGCAATTGATGCTGACACATTATACTCTGTCCCTCTTTCTCTTCAGGCTCAAGGTCTTGATCAAATCACGTGTGAGCATTTAAAGCTTACCTGCAAGCAAGCAGACATGACAGAGTGGAAGGCACTTGTTGATAAGGTCAAGAACTTATCGAAGAAAACGACGATTGCCTTGGTTGGTAAATATGTTGAACTACAGGATGCCTATATTTCTGTTGTGGAGGCTCTGCGTCATGCAGGCTATACGTATGATAGTGATATCCAGGTGAAATGGATCAATGCTGAATCTGTTAACAAAGATAACGTCGAGTCATTATTGCATGAAGCGGATGGGATTCTTGTTCCTGGAGGTTTTGGAGACCGTGGGATTGAAGGGAAAATCGCGGCTACACAGTATGCTCGTGAAAACAAAATCCCATTCCTTGGTATTTGTCTAGGGATGCAGTTAGCGTGTATCGAATTTGCGCGCAATGTATTGAATCTGGAGGGGGCGCATTCCGCAGAGATTGACCCTGAAACTCCTTATCCAATAATTGACCTACTTCCAGAACAAAAGGATGTGGAGGATTTAGGAGGAACTCTTCGTCTTGGCCTGCAACCTTGTAAGCTATACGAAGAAACTCGAGCATTTGCTGCTTACCATGATGAAGTTATTTATGAGCGTCATCGTCATCGCTATGAATTTAACAATCAATTCCGTCAGCAAATGGAAGAGGCTGGATTTGTGTTTTCGGGGACAAGCCCTGACGGACGTTTAGTTGAAATTATTGAGATTAAAGACCACCCGTGGTTTGTAGCTTCTCAATTCCACCCAGAGTTTATTTCGCGTCCAACAAGACCACAACCACTTTTCAGAGAGTTTGTTGCGGCATCTTTAAATCAAAAAGAAATGTAGACAGAGAAGAACCCTCATTCGTTTGAGGGTTCTGTTATTGTAAAAGTATCATATTATCATTTATAACATAAGCAATAGTGAATATCATGCTTCAAACTTATTGGCAGCCTCAAGCATGAAGTTTAATATTCAGAGGCAATCTCTTCGATAGTGAAAAGAAGTCCATAATAGGCATATAACGCAACAATGCTAGTAGGATAACCGTAGCGATTTCCTTCATCATCAGGTATCAAAGCTTTAACAAGGTGGCTGTTAATATGTACATCAACAATTGAAGCTAATTCTCCATTTTCCACTACATTTGAAATGGCTACAACCGATAAACCTCTATTTGATAAATCCTTGGCTAGTTCGATAGCCTCAACATCATTTGAAGATCTAGTCACTATCAGAATACGATCTATATCTTCAATCTGATTCATTTTTCCATTCTCAAATAAAGACTTGGAGCTTTTTAGTCGTTCAGGCCCGATTGTTGCTGTTAGCTCAACCGCCTTTAATTCATCAAAACCATGCACATAAACCGTGCCATCCGAAACAACAGCTTGGGCTAAAAGCCTTGCTCCTTCTTCAAAGTGGAAATCCTCAGTTTCTTCGATCTTTTTAAAAATACCTTGAAGCTGTGTAGAAAAGATTTTTAACATGATTGTCACTCCTGCTTAAGATGATAATAGTATTATATCGAAAATGCATGAAAAACACGAAAAAATGAGAAAAAAGTAGGTTTTTGTCGAGAAAGAAGTTTTGGTAAAAAAGAAGGAAATACGTGATAGAAAGAGAATTACCAACAATAGGATAATCGGAATATAAAAATAGGAGTGAACCGAATGAGCGAAAAAATACTAATTGTCGATGACCAATTTGGTATTCGAATTTTATTAAACGAGGTATTTAATAAAGAAGGATATAATACCTTTCAAGCAGCGAACGGTTTTCAAGCACTAGAAATTGTTGATAAGCATTCACCAGATCTTGTTTTACTAGATATGAAAATTCCTGGAATGGACGGAATTGAAATATTAAAACGAATGAAAGCAGTTGATCCGGATATCCAGGTTATTATCATGACTGCATATGGTGAGTTAGATATGATTCAAGAGGCAAAAGAACTTGGTGCCATCACACACTTTGCAAAGCCATTTGATATTGACGAAATCCGTGAAGCAGTTAAGAAGCACTTACCAATCCGTTCTTAATCCGAATATATTCTTCATCATTGCCACTTATAGCAATAGTTGATATGCTATAAAATGAGATCCGTTAAATTGGACATTTTACATACTAGTGATTTCTATGGGTAAACTACATGGAGATTCAAGCGATCTACGGATTATAAGGATATGGATACATAAGGAGGATTATTACAATGCCTTTAGTTTCTATGACAGACATGCTAAATAAAGCAAAAGCAGAAGGCTATGCTGTTGGTCAGTTTAACTTAAACAATTTAGAATTTACTCAAGCAATTCTACAAGCTGCACAGGAAGAGAACTCTCCTGTGATTTTAGGAGTTTCTGAAGGTGCTGGTAGATATATGGGTGGGTTTAAAACGGTTGTCGCTATGGTTAAGGCGTTAATGGAAGAGTATAACGTAACTGTTCCAGTTGCAATTCACCTAGACCATGGTTCAAGTTTTGAATCTTGCGCGAAAGCAATTCATGCAGGATTTACTTCTGTTATGATTGATGCTTCACATCATCCGTTTGAAGAAAATATTGAAACAACATCTAAAGTGGTTGAGCTTGCTCATTTCCACGGTGTTTCTGTTGAAGCGGAGCTAGGGGTTGTTGGTGGTCAAGAAGATGACGTTATTGCTGATGGCGTAATATATGCTGATCCAAAAGAGTGTAAAGAATTAGTAAAACGTACAGGAATTGATTGCTTAGCACCAGCCTTAGGTTCTGTTCACGGTCCTTACAAGGGTGAACCGAATTTAGGTTTTAAAGAAATGGAAGAAATTGGTGCTGCTACAGGTGTACCATTAGTTCTTCATGGAGGAACTGGAATTCCAACAAAGGATATCCAAAAAGCGATTTCTTTTGGTACAGCAAAAATCAACGTGAATACAGAAAACCAAATGGCTTCAGCTAAGAAGGTTCGCGAAGTATTGGCAGAAAAGCCAAATGAATATGATCCACGCAAGTATTTAGGACCAGCTCGTGAGGTTATTAAGGAAACAGTAAAAGGCAAAATGAGAGAGTTTGGTTCTTCCAATAAAGCATAGTTATATTAACCGCCAAAAAGGGCGGTTTCTTTTTCTTACACTGTATAATTGATAGGAGGATATACGCATGAAGTTTTTTATAGATACAGCCAATATTGATGAAATTAGAGAAGTGAATGCTTTAGGTGTGTTATCTGGTGTTACGACAAACCCTTCCCTAGTTGCAAAGGAAAAAGGAGTGACCTTCGAAGAACGTCTAAAAGAAATTACAAGTGAAGTAACTGGATCAGTCAGTGCTGAAGTAATTGGATTAAAAGTAGATGAAATGGTAGAAGAAGGGAAGAAACTTGCGGCAATTGCACCTAACATCACTGTTAAAGTGCCGATGACACCAGATGGACTGAAAGCTGTAAAAATCTTTTCGGATTTAGGTATTAAAACGAATGTTACACTAATTTTCACAGCTAATCAGGCATTACTTGCAGCTAGAGCAGGTGCAACATATGTCTCTCCGTTCCTAGGTAGACTTGATGATATTGGGCATGACGGACTTGAACTGATTTCTAAGATAGCCGACATTTTTCATATTCATGGTCTTTCATCTGAAATTATCGCAGCGTCGATCAGACACCCCCAGCACATCACAGAAGCTGCTCTAAGAGGGGCCCATATTGCAACTATACCTTATAAAGTGATTTTGCAGTTGTTCCATCATCCTCTTACCGATAAAGGGATCGAGCAATTTTTAGCAGATTGGAATAATCGATAGAAAAAGATCCTGGCCACGTAGGTCAGGATCTTTTTGTTATAAGCTAAGAAAGTATAAATTTCTGGTGTTTCGTTTATACAATGTTACGGCTACATCAGCTCCAGCGCCCAGCCAAGATGAAATGGCGACGATTCTTTGCCATTGCATCCTACTCGAGGTCAAAAAACCTGTCATGAATAAAAGGGAAAACCACCTTTTTTTCATGACAGGTTATTTGCTTGCCTGAGGCTAAACGGGCGCATGCGTCTTTTGTTCGTTGAATTCAAAGTAAAGCTGATATCAATTGTGGTCGCGGATAAAAGTGAGATGTGATGATAAACGGATATAAGTCGCTGATAAAAGTGAGATGTGATGATAAACGGATAAAAGTCGCTGATAAAAGTAAGAAAGTTAATGATAACCTGGTTAAAGTCGATGATAAAAGAAAAAGTTGATGATAAATCAAAGAAGTTGCTGATAAAGAAAAGGTAGTCGCTGATAAAATCTGTGAAGTTGCTGATAAATTTCAAAAAGTTACTGATAATGACCTAACAATTATAAAATATGATAGGATTTAATAACTATTTTTTGAGGTTTCTTTCAAATTGACTACCGAAAACCTCAAAAACATGATTTTTCATAGAGAATTTGATGAATTTTTTTCCTTTTCATTACATATTTACCCCCATATCGTGTAAACTAAAAGGTAATAGATATGAGGATAATGGCAGCAAGAGGCTTGGTACCTCTTTTCCTAGAAGAAGGGAGTTTACTATGGAAAAACTTAAAATTGAAGGTGGAACCAAATTAAACGGAACGATACGAGTGAGTGGAGCGAAAAATAGTGCAGTTGCATTAATTCCTGCAACCATTCTAGCAGATTCGCCTGTTATTATTGATGGATTACCCAACATTTCTGATGTTCAAATATTATCGGATTTATTAGAAGAGTTAGGTGGGACGGTCTCATTAAATGAACATGAAATTATTGTAGATCCGTCTAGAATGATTTCTATGCCATTACCTAACGGTAAGGTAAAAAAGCTTCGTGCTTCCTATTATTTGATGGGAGCAATGCTAGGTCGCTTTAAAAAAGCAGTTGTCGGTTTACCAGGTGGTTGTCATTTAGGACCTCGTCCAATTGACCAGCATATTAAAGGATTTGAAGCACTTGGAGCGAAGGTATCGAATGAACAAGGTGCGATTTATTTGCGTGCAGACGAACTTATTGGTGCGAGAATTTATCTAGATGTTGTAAGTGTAGGAGCAACAATAAACATCATGCTGGCAGCAGTACGTGCAAAAGGGCGTACCATTATAGAAAATGCTGCGAAGGAACCAGAAATTATTGATGTTGCCACACTTCTTTCGAGTATGGGTGCAAAGATAAAGGGTGCTGGTACAGACGTTATCAGAATTGATGGAGTAGACGAACTGCATGGATGCAGACATTCAATTATCCCAGACCGTATTGAGGCAGGTACATATTTAATTTTAGGAGCAGCGATGGGAGAAGAAATACTAATTGATAATGTAATCCCTCAGCATTTAGAATCTTTAATTGCCAAATTAAGAGAGATGGGTATTACAATTGATACGAGAAATGACCAAATTATCGTAAGAGGTACAGAGGAATTAAAGCCTGTAGATATTAAGACTCTGGTTTACCCAGGCTTCCCTACCGATTTGCAACAGCCTTTTACGTCTCTTTTAACAAAGGCTGATGGCTCTAGTGTTGTGACAGATACTATTTATTCGGCAAGGTTTAAACATATCGATGAGTTAAGAAGAATGAATGCATCGATTAAAGTAGAAGGTCGCTCCGCTATTGTGAATGGTGTGTCAAAATTGCAAGGAGCAAAAGTTCGTGCAAGTGATCTTCGCGCGGGTGCAGCTCTTGTTATTGCTGGTTTGATGGCAGAGGGCATCACAGAAGTGACTGGATTAGAACACATTGACAGGGGCTATGAGCGCCTTGTCGAGAAGTTAAAAGGCTTAGGTGCAACGATTTGGCGTGAAGATATGTCTGAAAATGAAATCGAGCAACTTCAAAATTCATAATAACAGATTAATTATAATATGTTATACTATTTGTGGGTATGAACAAATGGTATAACATATTTTTATTTTTTCAAAAAAAAGAGAGACTATTTAACATAGACTTTTTATAAGGAGAGGAAATAGATGGAACGTAGTTTATCAATGGAGCTTGTTCGTGTAACAGAAGCAGCAGCTCTTGCATCAGCACGCTGGATGGGAAGAGGATTAAAAAATGATGCTGACGAAGCAGCGACTTCTGCGATGCGTGATGTATTTGATACGATTCCAATGAAGGGAACTGTTGTCATTGGTGAAGGTGAAATGGATGAAGCTCCAATGCTGTATATTGGAGAGAAGCTTGGAACCGGATATGGACCAAGAGTAGACGTTGCTGTTGATCCATTGGAAGGAACAAACATCGTAGCAACAGGGGGATGGAATGCCCTGGCGGTCTTAGCAGTTGCGGACCATGGTAACTTGCTTCATGCTCCAGATATGTACATGGATAAAATTGCAGTTGGACCTGAAGCGGTGGGGAAAATCGATATTAACGCGTCTGTTCTAGACAATTTAAAGGCAGTTGCAGCAGCAAAAAATAAAAATATTGAAGATGTAGTAGCAACAATTCTAGACCGTCCTCGTCATGAGCAAATTATAAGAGAGATTCGTGAAGCAGGTGCTCGCATTAAGCTTATTCAAGATGGAGACGTAGCTGGTGCGATTAATACTGCATTTGACCATACTGGTGTGGATATTTTATTTGGATCTGGTGGAGCACCGGAAGGGGTAATTGCAGCTGTAGCCCTGAAATGTTTGGGTGGTGAACTACAAGGGAAGCTTCTTCCACAAACAGAAGAAGAACTAATTCGTTGTAAAAAAATGGGAATAGAAGATGTTAACCGCGTTCTACGAATGGAAGATCTTGTTAAAGGTGATGACGCTATTTTTGCAGCAACGGGTGTAACCGATGGTGAACTTCTAAAAGGAGTTCAATTTAAGGGATCAATTGGTACGACTCAATCTCTTGTTATGCGTGCAAAATCAGGAACTGTTCGATTTATTGATGGTCGTCATAGCTTGAAAAAAAAGCCAAATCTTGTCATTAAGCCTTAGAGAGGGAGCGGTTAATCTGCTCCTTTTTTCCTTGACCGAGCTACATTACATTGAATAGTGCGACAAATCCTGCGTGATCTTTTACTATTTGCGCAGAACTTGTCTAATGTTTTACGTAAAAGGGGAGTTGATTAATTTCCTGTAAAAGGGGTAAAATAGGAAGTGCTACGTGTTACATTCGCTTATCAATCTTCTTCATAAATGCTTCGAAGAAATCTTCTATTTTTATACTTTTCTTTACTTCCATCATTTCTCTATTTAATAAAACATATCGATGGTTTTTGAAAAGATGGATACTTTAAGCGCTTGCAAGTGACGTACAATAATTATTAAAAGAGTGGTGTTCTCATGAGTAATAGCCTTACCCTGTCTAGTTTAGAAGAAATGAAGTTAAAAGATTTATATGAGTTAGCTAGAAATTATAAGGTATCCTACTACAGCAAGCTAACAAAGAAGGAGCTTATTTTTGCTATATTAAAAGCTCAGGCTGAAAAAGATGGTTTTATGTTTATGGAAGGTGTTCTAGAAATTATTCAGTCAGAGGGATTTGGATTTTTAAGACCAATTAACTATTCTCCAAGTTCGGAAGACATTTATATTTCTGCCTCTCAAATACGCCGTTTTGATTTGCGGAATGGGGATAAAGTTTCTGGTAAGGTAAGACCCCCTAAGGAAAATGAGCGTTATTATGGCTTATTGCACGTTGAGGCTGTAAATGGGGACGATCCCGAATCAGCAAAGGAACGTGTTCACTTTCCTGCCCTTACTCCACTATACCCTGACAGACAGATTGTGTTAGAGACAAGCCCTAGTCAGCTCTCAACTCGTATTATGGATATTATTGCACCAGTAGGATTTGGACAACGTGGGTTAATTGTTGCTCCTCCAAAGGCTGGTAAAACGATGTTATTAAAAGAAATCGCCAATAGTATTACGACAAACCATCCAGATGCAGAATTGATTGTTTTACTCGTTGATGAGCGTCCGGAGGAAGTTACAGATATTGAGCGTTCTGTTGCGGGTGATGTTGTTAGCTCAACATTTGACGAAGTACCAGAAAATCATATTAAAGTAGCAGAGCTTGTTCTAGAGCGTGCAATGCGCCTTGTTGAACATAAAAAGGATGTTATCATTTTAATGGATAGCATTACTCGTTTAGCAAGAGCCTATAATCTCGTCATTCCACCAAGCGGTAGAACGCTGTCCGGTGGGATTGACCCAGCGGCCTTCCATAGACCGAAACGTTTCTTTGGTGCAGCACGTAATATTGAAGAAGGCGGAAGCTTAACAATTCTAGCAACTGCGTTAGTAGATACCGGTTCTCGTATGGATGATGTCATCTATGAAGAATTTAAAGGTACAGGAAATATGGAGCTTCATCTAGATCGATCTCTAGCAGAAAAACGTATTTTCCCAGCTATCGATATTCGTCGTTCAGGAACACGAAAAGAAGAGTTGTTAGTGCCAAAAGACCACCTTGAGAAATTATGGACCATTCGTCGCGGTATGACTGATTCTCCTGATTTTGTTGAACGTTTCTTAAGAAGACTAAAGCAAACAAAGACTAATGAGGAATTTTTCCAACTGATGAATGAAGATAAAAAAGGAATGAATTCAGTTAAATCATAAATATTTAGGAATTCATACCAACTATTTTTAGGTGGTTGCAAAAGGTACCTAGCCCTGTTATAATTTCATCATGTGTGATTTTAGCAGTGGGAGATAAGAGGTTAAGTACCATTTAAACTTACTACTATTCTCACTTATGAATATGAACTTACTCTGATTCACAAACAGTCTCAGGGCGGAAGGAGATGAAAGACATGAGAGAAGGAATTCACCCAAACTATAAAAAAGTTATGGTTAAGTGTGCTTGTGGTAACGAATTTGAAACAGGTTCTGTAATGCAAGAAGTAAAGGTTGAGGTATGTTCTGATTGCCATCCTTTCTATACAGGACGTCAAAAGTTCGCTAGCGCGGATGGTCGTGTAGATAAATTTAATAAGAAATATGGTATTAAGTAATTCGGTATACCGAGTTTCTTAAGGTCACCTAATTTCAAACTCGATAAGCGCCGCTTATCAAAAGTTGTAAACTTAAAGCAGGCAAGTGTTCATCTCTTGTCTGCTTTTTTACTTTACTGATAGACATTTCACATATAAACGTGTTCATATATACTTAATTATTATTAGTAAATGAGTGTTTTTTCAGTCAGCTTTTGTATGACAGAATGTAAACACGAGGAAGGGAGAGACCGTTTTTTATGTTAGTAATGAAACAGAGCGGTTGGATAGAAGTGATTTGTGGAAGTATGTTTTCAGGGAAATCTGAAGAATTAATAAAACGTGTGAAACATACACAATATGCGAAGCAGCAAGTGTTAGTATTTAAACCTGTCATCGATAATCGTTATAGTGAAGAATGTGTAGTGTCACATAACGGAACTTCTGTCTTGGCAAAGCCCGTATCCTCTTCTCGTGATATTCTACAATATGTAACTGCAGATACAGATGTCGTAGCAATTGATGAGGTTCAATTTTTTGATCAAGATATTCTTGAAGTGGTTGAAATGTTGGCCAATCAAGGTCATCGTGTCATCGTAGCCGGACTTGACCAAGATTTTCGCGGAGAGCCATTTGGACAAGTACCTAACTTAATGGCAATTGCAGAGCATGTTACAAAATTGCAAGCTGTATGCATGGCATGTGGATCACCAGCAAGCCGGACTCAACGTTTAATCAATAATGAACCAGCTTCTTACGATGATCCCATTATCCTCGTTGGAGCTTCAGAATCGTATGAGCCAAGATGCAGACATTGTCATGATGTTCGAAATAAGCCAGTAACGATTGTTCCTGCTAAAATAGAAACCGTTTAAAGAACAAGACGTGGGAGGAAAGTTGCAGTCATAGTGCAAAACTTACCATGTAAGCAGTTTTACTCATTGGGAAACCTATCCGTAGGAGGGATTACCATGAATCTAAAACTGCTTTTTCTTATTGGATTGTTAGGTTTATCCGCATGTAGTCAAGTCGAGACAACAGAGGATAAAAGTGGAGCGGACCTTATGACAACGGGTGGAGACGAGAAAAATGGTTTCTATGAACGAGACTTAGATGACACACGCTATAATACAAATCAGAATCCAAACTTTATTGATTTAACAGAAAGTCGTCCTAATCTAGGGACTGATCAAGATAAGATAAGAGATGTAATCAATACGTTCCCAGAAGTCACGCCTGGTTCCGTTTACGTTGTTGGTACAGATGCATGGGTAACCGTACACTCCACAAAAAAGTTTTCAGAAGAAGACCGCGATCAACTACGTCATAAACTACTAAAAGACATCACCAAAGCAATGCCCCGTTATCACATCCATATACGTATACACGACGGGGACGGCGAATAAAAGAGTGGTTCACACAGAACTGCTCTTTTTTTGTGTATGGTGACAGTCACTTCCCGAGTTTTGTCGAAAAAAAGGAATTTATTAGGTTAACATAGAATTAATTAATCTATCTCCCGCCCCTTCCCCCAAACAAATCCTCGAGGTGATTTTATATGACTAGAAAACGCCGAACATGGCATCCTGATTTCTATTACCACATTGTTTCGAGAGGTAATAGACGAGATGCCCTATTTCTTGATGAACGTGATTTTAATGCCTTTATGTTCATTCTCCATAAGACGTCACAGCGTCATCCATTCACAGTATGTTCATATTGCTTTATGACAAATCACTACCACCTGCAATTAAAATCCCCAATAACTTCAATCTCAACTCTCATGGCAATTGTTAATAAAAGGTACGCTTCATACTACAACAATCGTTACCGTCTAACTGGACATGTATTTGAAGAAAGGTTTTTTAGTGAAGGAATCATCAGTGAAAAGGGAATGCTAGAGGTGAGTCGTTACATTCATTTGAATCCAGTAAAGGCGAATATCATTCACGATGCTGCTCATTATGTGTGGAGTAGCTATCGTTACTACTCTCAAGAAGATAAATATTCCCTTGCAGACAATTTCTTTGATCCTTCACCGGTCTTACAAATATTTACTGGAAATATTAGTGAGCAAAGGGAAAAGTATAGGCAATACATAAATATGGATGAAAATGAGACAAGGTTGTCCTTCGTGTATAAGTAAAGATTATTCGACAAGTGACTGTCACCACGACTATTTGTTTTGACTAAGCGTATTCTCTATACTATAATTAGAATGTTATGGCAAAAAAATGAGGTGAATTGTCGTGCTAGATCGTTTGCAATCTGTTGAGGATCGATATGAAAGATTAAATGAGCTTTTGAGTGATCCGGATATCGTTAATGATCCAAAAAAGTTACGTGAGTATTCAAAGGAACAATCTGATATACAAGATACAGTAATGGCTTATCGTGAATATAAAGACGTTCGTGAGCAATTAAAGGGCGCAAAGGCGATGCTAGATGAAAAGCTAGATGCGGAAATGCGTGAAATGGTAAAGCTTGAAATAAGTGAGCTTGAGGACCAGGAAGAAGAGCTTGCTGAACGATTACGTGTTTTATTACTACCAAAGGATCCGAATGATGACAAAAACGTTATTATTGAGATTCGCGGTGCAGCCGGTGGTGATGAAGCAGCGTTATTTGCTGGTGATCTATATCGTATGTATTCTCGTTATGCTGAATCACAGGGATGGAAATCAGAGGTAATCGAAGCTTCATCTACCGGTGTAGGAGGCTATAAAGAAATTATCTTCATGATCAATGGTAAGGGTGCATACTCAAAGATGAAGTTCGAAAATGGTGCACACAGGGTTCAACGTGTCCCTGAAACAGAATCGGGTGGTCGTATTCATACTTCGACGGCAACTGTCGCATGTTTACCAGAAGCAGAAGAGGTTGAAGTAGACATTCATGATAAAGATATCCGTGTAGATACGTATGCTTCTAGTGGAGCTGGTGGACAATCGGTTAACACGACGATGTCAGCGGTTCGTTTAACCCATATTCCAACTGGTACAGTCGTTACGTGTCAGGATGAAAAATCACAAATTAAAAATAAAGAAAAAGCGATGAAAGTACTTCGCGCTCGTGTTTATGATAAATTCCAACAAGAAGCACAAGCAGAGTATGATGCAACTCGTAAATCTGCTGTAGGTACGGGAGACCGCTCAGAGCGTATTCGTACTTACAATTTCCCGCAAAACCGTGTAACGGACCACCGCATCGGCTTAACGATTCAAAAGCTTGATCAAATTCTTCAAGGAAAACTTGATGAAGTAATCGATGCACTCATTATGGAAGATCAAGCAAAGCGAATGGAGCAAGCCGAGTAACATGTTTAACAAAGTGTATGAAGCCCTAAATTGGGCTTCTTCTTTTTTAGAAGAATCAGGAAGAGAAGCGAAAGCGGGTGAGCTTCTACTTCTTCACGTATTAGGTTGGGATCGAACCCAGCTTTTCATGAACATGAGGGAAGATCTATCGGACAAACAAGTGGATGAGTTTGTACAGGTTGTTAAGCGCCATGAAACAGGAATACCTGTTCAGCACATAACCGGATATGAAGAATTCTATGGTCGGCGCTTTATAGTGAATCAAGAGGTACTCATTCCCCGTCCAGAAACAGAAGAGTTAGTGGAAGGGGTTTTGAAAAGAGTGAATAAGCTTTTTACAAACCAAGACATAATCAAAGCTGTTGACGTTGGAACCGGAAGTGGCGCTATAGCGATAACTCTAACACTAGAAGATCACAAAATAGAAATGACCGCCATTGATATTGCAAAAGAGTCATTGAAGATTGCAAATGAAAATGCAGTTGCTTTACATGCAAGTATACAACTTATTGAAGGTGACATGCTTCTTCCGCTTATTCAAAAAGGAGAAAAAGTAGATGTTGTAGTATCCAATCCACCCTATATTCCTGAATCTGAACAGCTATCTGATATCGTTCATGACCATGAACCACACCGTGCATTATTTGGCGGAAAAGATGGACTTGATTTTTATAGAAGGTTTATGGATCAACTACCTCTAGTTCTGAAAGAAAAGGCACTCCTTGCATTTGAAGTGGGAATGGGTCAAGGTGAGTCTGTTGCACAATTAATACGCTCAACCTTTCAAGGTGCAAAAGTAGAAGTTGAACTTGATATCAACGGAAAAGACCGCATGGTGTTTGCGGAGCTTCTAGGAACTAGCCAGAAGATTTAAAAAAACGTCGAATGATCAAACAAAACTAAAGAAAAAAATATAGTTTCATAGATTTTTTTAAATTTACTAGTTTAAGATAGATTTTTCTTGTCCACACTGTTTTACTGAAGGGACGGTGTTGGAGAAATGAAAAAAACAACAAATCTAGTACTTATATATATGGTGATTTTATTTATTGGAGCAACAATTACAACTTCGTGGCATCCAGCTGCACAGCAATCAAATGAACCGGTTGTGATCCCTGACGAGGCAATTAGGCTAAGAATCTTAGCTAATAGTAATAGTATTGATGATCAAGAGTTAAAAAGAAAAATACGAGATGCTGTGAATGAGGAAATTACAAATTGGGTGGAGAATTTAACGTCCATAGAGGCTGCTCGAACTCTCATTCAAAATAGACTATCTGACATTGAAATGATTGTTGAAAGAGTATTACAAGAAGAGAATGTAGAACAGAGCTATTCCGTAGATTATGGAAAAAGCGTAAAGTTTCCAACCAAAATGTATGGCTCTTATATTTATCCAGCAGGTGAATATGAGGCGATACTAATCTCCTTGGGAGAGGCAAAGGGAAATAACTGGTGGTGTGTATTGTTTCCTCCGTTATGTTTTCTCGACTTTAATAACGGTGATGCAGTAGAACCTGAAAAAGAGAATAAGGAAAGCCAAACAGTTATAGTGGAGGAAGAAGAAACGGTAAAAGTGAAATTCTTTCTAGTAGAATGGTTTTCAAAACTATTGAAATAAAAGAAAACCGGGATAAATTCCCGGTTTTCTTTTGGCACATAGGAAAGAATAAGAGTTTTCTACATAAAGTAAAGTACTAAGTGCTTATTAGGGTTGTAAGAGGACAATCCATATGAAAAACTATACTACCGCCGGCGTCTAAAGACATGCCTAAAAAATCTAGTAAATAGGTCTATTTTCATTTTCCCCCTCATAGATTAGAGCAAAGAGAAGATTAGGGAGGGAAACAAACATGATGACCATTATTCGTACGGCACAAACAGAAGATTTAGTCGAAATGAAAAATTTTTTAGGACAAGCTGAAGTAAGTACTAGCGGGATTGAACATCAATTAGATCATTTTATTTTAATGGAAGATATAGAAGGTGGACTTTTGGGAACACTAGGTATTCAAAGACTTGAACATGATGGATTGCTTCGTTCACTTGTTATTTCACCTAAAGTTGAAAAAACAAAAATATTAGATATGTTCCAGCAAATATTAAGTTTGGCGAAAAAAAAGGAATTGAAATGTCTTTATCTTGCTACTAATAAAATAGTGTCTGTTGAATTTTTTACACTACTTGGATTCAAGAGACTAGAGCTAAATGAGGTTCCCCCTCATATTTTTCAATCGGAACATGTAGAAGAGTCATTACAGATGGGAGAAACGGTGATTATGCGATTTATCATTTAACATGCTCACAGGTTATCAACAAAAGCGTCAAAGTTATCCACAATATTGGGGATAACTTTTTTTTATAAGTTTCTGGTGTTTTGTTTACACAAAGTTTCTGCTAAATCCAGCTCCAGCACCTATACAAGATGAAATGACGACGATCTTGCCATTTCATCCTACTCGGGGGAAAAAGAAAAATCAAATAACCTGGCATGAATAAAAGGAAAACCACCCTTTTTTTCATGCCAGAACATTTACTCTTCCTGAGGCTAAACGTGCGCCTCCGAGTCTTTTGTTCATCTTAAGATAATAACCAATAGTTTATGTCCAAAAGCGTATCTATTTTAAAGCATATCGATTTCTAACGAATAAAAGTGATCTACAATAACCTATATAGAATTATTATGTCTTTCCTTTCATTTTCTTCGTCTACACTTTATGATTTAATTAGGAAAGAGATAGGTGGAAATAAGGAAGTGACAGCATGGAAACAAAAATATGGTTTGTGGACAAACAAATGAACTTATCCACAAGTTATGAACAGGTTCAACAGGCAGCAATACTTTTACAACAAAATGAAGTAGTCGCATTTCCGACAGAAACGGTATATGGGTTAGGTGGAAATGCTACTTCTAATATCGCTGTGGAAAGAATATATGAGGCGAAGGGCAGACCGAGTGATAATCCACTCATTGTCCATATTGCAGACAAATCGCAGCTTCATTTATTAGTAGAAGATATTCCAGCATACGCAGAAAAATTAATGGATGCCTTCTGGCCAGGTCCATTAACGCTTGTTCTACCAGTCATACAAGGGACGGTTTCGACTAAAGTGACGGCTGGGTTATCCACTATTGCTGTACGTATCCCTGAACATCCAGTTGCCCTTGCCATCATAAAGGAAACTAGTTTACCGATTGCAGCGCCAAGTGCGAACCTTTCTGGAAAACCAAGTCCTACAAAGGCAGATCATGTATGGAAGGACTTAAACGGAAAAATCGCAGGTATAGTTGATGGTGGTGAGACCGGTGTAGGATTAGAATCAACCGTGGTGGATTGTTCGGAAGGAATACCTGTCATATTAAGACCGGGAGGAATCACAAAAGAGCAGCTAGAAGAGGTAGTAGGGATAGTCAAAATAGATCCTGCTCTAACAAAGCGGGAAGAGGTACCTAAATCTCCTGGGATGAAATATACACATTATGCACCTAAAGCTCCGCTTTGGCTCGTTGATGGGTCAAATGAATATCTGCAAAGCCTCGTAAATAAGCAACAGCAAAAAGGTAAGAGAGTCGGAGTCTTAACAACAGATGAATCATTCGAACAGTATAAAGCAAATGTTGTTTTATCATGTGGAACACGATCTGACTTATCCACAATTGCGAATAAATTGTATTCAATTTTGCGAGAATTTGATGACAGTGATGTGGATATTATTTTTAGTGAGATATTTCCGCTTGAAGGGGTTGGAGAAGCTGTTATGAATCGTTTAGAGAAGGCAGCAGGTTATCAGAGAGTTAAAGAGTAAATTTTCTTCTATTTTTCCTTGGACTTGCATATCTTGAATTAGCAAGTCCGAGGAGGGTAGAAATGGATATTACAGCGGTGTTTGGAGAAATTGTAACATTATTTATTATGGCATTTGCATTAGGGATGGATGCCTTTTCTGTAGGGCTTGGTATGGGTTTAATCAAGCTGCGATTAAGGCAAATTTTTTACATAGGGATTACCATTGGAATTTTCCATGTTTGGATGCCTCTATCTGGAATCGTAATTGGACGATTTCTATCCGATCAATTCGGTACGATTGCTTCTATCATTGGTGGGGTTCTGCTCTTACTGCTAGGTATACAAATGTTTGTATCCTCTTTTAGAAAAGAAGAAGAGCCAATGATTACACCAGTAGGTTTTGGATTATTTATTTTTGCACTAAGTGTAAGTCTAGATAGCTTTTCGGTAGGATTAAGCCTTGGCATTTATCGGGTTCATACTGTGTTTGCAATCTTAATGTTTGGATTCGTTAGTATGATTTTAACTTGGATAGGACTCTTATTAGGAAGGCGTGTAAAAGATTGGATTGGTGCATATAGTGAAGCTCTCGGTGGTAGTATTCTATTCGCGTTTGGAATTAAGCTATTATTACCGATTTAGTTTAAATAGATCAACCTAGAGGAGAAACTAGAATTGTCTAGTTTCTTTTTAATTATTTTTTGATTGTATAGGTATGTTCCAGAAAACCGTCATGCGAGTATCCGGCATTGAAAAAAAAAATCTTCGTAAAATGCCCTATTTATGTATATTTAACTGTTTTATAATAAGAGAGTGTATAAATTCAAAGCAAACGCTTCATGATGAAAATACGACTAGAAAGGAGCGCTATGCATGACCAAGATTTTATATGTTTGTACAGGTAATACTTGTAGAAGTCCAATGGCAGAAGCGCTTACGAGGCACAAAGATCCGCATGTTGAGGTTCAATCGGCCGGTGTTTTTGCGTCTGCTGGTAGCCCTGCTTCTACCAATACGGAGTTGGTTTTAAAAGAAAAAAACATAGAAATAAACCATTCTTCGAAACAATTATCGAAAGAGCTAATCGACTGGGCTGATTATATTTTTACCATGACAACATCTCATAAGCAGTTGGTAGGAGAGCGGTTTCCGGAAGCTCTGGACAAAACCTTTACACTAAAAGAATACAGTGAATTACCTCTACACGACGTTGCAGATCCTTTTGGTGGTCCTTTAGAATGGTATAAGCAAACTTTCGAGGAACTGGATGAAGCACTAGATATTGCATTAAAAAAAATAGATAGACAAAGGTAAGCTAAGATCCTTTAGGAGGAATCAAGGATGGCACATAAAAAACCAAAATATAAATTTGGACTTCAAAAAAAGCTAGTTGTATTTACGGCGATATTGGCGCTTGTAACGTATTCAACTAGTGCTTTTTTCATTCAATTTGTGTATGGTTTTGTCGATAATCATGTTGCTGTGACAGAAGAGGTATTTACTTTTATAACATTTGGTATGGGGATCTTTTGGTCTGCTGTACTTGCCTACTTTGCAGCAAGCTTTATTACAAAGCCGTTAAAAGCATTAGAACATTCTGCAAGAAAGGCAGCAGAAGGTCAAATTAATGAAGACGTACCTCTTTCGAATTCTGATGATGAAATTCGGTCACTGGCAGTAGCCTTTAACCAAATGTTAGGGAATTTACGTGAAATGGTTAAAAGCATTGATACAAACTTTAAACGTACAAATGGGAAAGTAATCGAAATTTCTGCAGCTTCAGCATCGGCTTCTGAACAATCTGAAGCGATTGCAAGAACGATTGACGAAATATCAAAGGGAGCAGAAACGTCAGCCGTTGCGATTCAAGATACAGCCCAATCGATTGAAGAGGTAAGTAGAATCGCAGAAAGGATACAGGTTAGAGCCAATACATCTAAACAGCTATCAAATGAAATGGTTCACACGTTAGATGAAAGCAAAAAAGTGATAAATTCCTTAATTTCTGGTATTCAAAAACTAGCTGATAGTAACCAAGTGTCCTTAACAGCTGTCAATCGCTTAGAGGAAAATGCGAAAAAGGTAGAAAATATTATATCCCTAGTTGGAGATATTGCGGGACAAACAAATTTATTAGCGTTAAATGCATCAATCGAAGCGGCTCGTGCTGGTGAACATGGAAAAGGCTTTGCAGTTGTTGCCGAGGAGGTTCGTTCTTTAGCGGATGAAAGCTCGAAGGCAGTACAAGGCATTACAGGACTCATTCACAATATCCAAGCTGAGGTTAAGAATGTGGTCGTGCAAATTAAGGAACAAGTAAAAGTGGCAAATCTTGAAGCGGAAAAAGGAACAATGACGAATAAAGCGATTGCTGAAATGGCAAACTCAGTACATCAAGTAGCTGATGCGGTTGACCAAATAACAGAACTTGTGAGACAGCAAATGGAAAATGTAAAAGTAACGTCTACTCAGTCACAAGATGTTGCAGCCATTGCAGAGGAAACATCGGCAAGTGCATTAGAGGTAGCTAGCTCGACGCAAGATCAAACAGCAATAATTGAACAAGTTGAACGGATTGCAAAGGATTTAGCTGTTCAAGCAAACGAATTGAAAAAAACAATTGAACGTTTTACGATTTAACTACTAGCTTACAGGACGGGAGGTGTGATGGAATGAAAGTAGCAATTGCTTCTGATCATGGTGGTGTAAAAATCCGCGAGGAAATTAAACAATTAATGGACGAATTAAACATCTCTTATGTTGATCTTGGATGTGAATGTAATGAATCGGTTGACTATCCAGATTATGCATTTCCAGTAGCAGAAAAGGTAGCGAGCGGAGAAGTAGATAAAGGGATATTAATTTGTGGAACGGGTATTGGAATGAGTATTGCCGCGAATAAGGTAAAGGGAATTCGTTGTGCATTAGTTCATGATACATTTAGTGCAAAGGCAACACGTGAGCATAATGACAGTAATATTCTAGCAATGGGAGAACGAGTAATTGGACCTGGTCTGGCTCGTGATATTGCGAAGATTTGGTTGACAACCGATTATGAGGGAGGTCGCCACAAGCGCCGAGTTGATAAAATATCATCTTATGAAGCTGTCACAACGGACCAATCTGAATAGCAGAAAGGGTGTTGTTCATGCCACAAGTCGAAATATGGAGAGGTCAACTGCAACACATATTACATGATTTTGATGAACAAACCTCTCTTGAGCAAGGTAAAATTATCGTTATTGGTTGTAGCACAAGTGAAGTCATGGGGGAGCGAATTGGCACTGCCGGTACTGAAGAGGTAGCAGAGCTTATTTTTCAGGAGCTTTCCACGCTGGCACATAAATTAGGAGTTCATTTAGCCTTTCAGTGCTGTGAACATTTAAATAGAGCTCTAGTGGTTGAAAGAGAGACTGCAAATGCCTATTCTTTAGAGGAAGTCACTGTGGTTCCGGTCCGTACTGCAGGAGGTGCGATGGCAACCTACGCCTATCAACACTTTAACGACCCTGTTGTTGTCGAATTCATTAAAGCAGATGCTGGTATTGATATTGGTGATACATTTATTGGTATGCACTTAAAGCATGTAGCCGTACCTCTTCGTACACAGGGAAAATCACTTGGTCACGCTCATGTTACGATGGCCAAAACAAGACCGAAGCTTATTGGTGGTGTACGGGCTGTCTATACCAATGACAAAAGTAATTTATCTTGTTAACAAAGCACAGAGACAGATCCTTTGAAAAATTCACCTATGATTTTTTTAATCGTGATAATAAATGATAAAAGGTAACTCACTTCACTAGTGGGTTACCTTTTTTTAGTTAGTTTGTAAATGAATTGTTAATATTCCTAGAAAAAACCTTCCATCTATTAACAAATTTAATATAACTTTAAGAGTTTTTTACAGTAGCTTAACCTCAGTAACTTGTTGACAAGTTACGATCATATAGGAAGCAGATGAAGGGAGAGAGAGGATGACAAAACTTCGGGAGGAACCTCTTCAGCATTTAGAGATCGCTGAATACTTAATTCATAATATTCGTTCTAGCGTTTATGAAGTGAATCAAAAGATTCCATCCGAAAATGAGCTTTGCCGCCAGTTCAATGTAAACAGGCACGTTGTAAGACAGGCAATTGCTAGATTGACCAATCTTGGATGGGTGACTCCGTTACAAGGAAAAGGCTGCTACGTGAACCATATTCCGAAACCAATTCTTTATGTACTGTCGTCTCATACACGCTTTTCTGAAAATATGGAAAGCCAAGGAGTCCAACATAAAAGTAAGTTGCTTAATTGGACGAAAGGACTACCAACATCGCTTGAAAAAGAGCAATTAACATTGGAGGAGAATGAAGAGGTTTATCGCCTTGAGATTCTTCGGTTTATTGATGAAAAACCAATTTCTATTACAACAACTGTATTCCCGGAATCAGAGGTTCCGAATTTAGACATGCATTTCAGTGATTTTCAATCTTTATATGGCATTTTGTTAGAACATTATCAATTAAGGCCCATCCGTTCTAGTTCGACATTCCAAGCTAGTCTTCCGATGATGAAGGATGCAGAACTTCTTGAAATACCAGAAAGCATTCCAGTTGTACAAATTGAAAGCATTATGAATCACCCAAGCGGTTATCCTATTGAGTTTAGTGTTGCTCGTGTTAGAGGTGATATGCACAAATGCTTAGTAGAGTTTTAGAAAGTTAGAATTCAGTTATAAGAAATGTCATCAACATTGGGTTCCACCAATGATGATTATAAACATTTATTTTTTAAAAACGAGAGGAGAACCATCACTAATGAAAAGAGTACTATTACTAATGTTAGCTTTATCTTTTGCTTTAGTTTTTGCAGCATGTTCAGCTTCAACTGAATCAACAAGCACGGAAACAGAAACAGCTAGTGAGAACACGTCTAGTGAAAAGCCTGCTGAGGACAAAAAGGATGAAAAAGATACAATCATCATTGCTTGGTACCCAAATGAATCAGGAGCAGATTTAAAAGATTCACGTGATGCATTAGGAAAGATTATAGAAGAAGCAACAGGTAAAAAGGTTGAACATAAAACGACAACAGATTACATTATTGCGATTGAGTCTATTGCAAACGGTAATGCTGACTTAGCATTCATGGGAGCTCAAGGATATATCGAAGCTCATAATAAAAATGATAAAGTACTTCCTCTAGTTGTATCTTCAGGTGCATCTGGGACATTAGATGACGCTGTTTACTACAGCTGGTTAAATGTAAAAAAAGGTAATGAAGATGCATACAAGGATGGAGATACATTCTCAATTGATAACATCGTTGACAAAAAGTTCTCTTTCGTTTCAAACAGTTCAACGTCAGGGTTTAAAGTCCCTTCATCTGGAATCGTAGCACACTTTAGTAAGCAAGATAGCTATAAAGATTTAACGGCGGATGATTTATTAGAAGGTGGAGCATTCTTTAGTGAAGTATTATACGGAGGTTCTCACCAAGGATCAGCAGTAAATTTACTAACAGGTAAAGCTGACGTTGCAGCTTTTTGTGATGTATGTGTAAAGAACTATATTGAATTGGCAGAAGGTGAATGGAACCGCCCAGGTGCAGTTTATCAAGTATTAGCTGATGCAGCAGAGCCGTTTAACACTGTACCAGGTGAGCAATTTGTTTCAATCTCTGTAACACCAGTATTAAATGCACCTTTTGTTGTAAATACAGAAACAGTAAGTGAAGAGGATATTGCTGCTATTAAAAAAGCGTACACTTCTGACAAAGTAGCAAATGACCCAACTATTTTCGTACCAAAGGATTCAGAGACAAAAGGTTTATTCTCTAAATCAGAAAATGAGCGATTCTTAGAGGTTGATGATGCTTGGTTCAACCCTGTAAGAGAACTTTCTGGTAACTAATGTTTAAATCTAAGTGCTATCCATTTTGTGGGCGTTTCATGTTCACGAATGGATAGCTACTATTTAACTACTAAAAAAGGAGTTAATCATGACAACGTTATTACAGTTAAACAATGTATCAAAGCAGTATGGTAAAGATACGTTAGCGTTATCAGATGTTAGCTTCTCTGTTAAAGAGGGAGAGTTTGTTTCCGTCATTGGCCCGTCAGGAGCAGGGAAATCAACTCTCCTTCGTTGTATCAATCGTATGATTGACTCAACTAGCGGAGAAATCATGTTCAATGATGTGAAGGTTATGGACTTAAAAAAGAGCGAGCTTCGAAAGTTGCGCACTAAAATAGGGATGATTTTCCAACACTATAACCTAGTTAATCGTTTAAGCGTCATTGAAAATGTGCTTCACGGAAGACTGGGCTATAAGTCAATGATTACAGGTGCGCTTGGAATTTATACGGAAGAAGAAAAACGACAAGCGCTGCATATTTTATCTCTATTAGGGTTAGAGGATCAAGTATATAAACGCTGTGATCAGCTTAGTGGTGGGCAAAAACAACGTGTAGGTATTGCAAGAGCATTAATTCAAAATCCAAAAATGCTGTTATGTGATGAGCCAATTGCTTCCTTAGATCCGAATGCTTCTAAGGTTATTATGGATCATTTGAAAAACATCTCATCCTCAATGGGTATCACCGTGTTGATTAACTTACACCAGGTAGACGTGGCACTCAAGTATTCAGACCGTATTATCGGGGTAAGTAAGGGGGAAGTTGTGTTCAACGGTTCTCCAAAGGAAATGACTAACAAAGAAATTCAAGGAATCTATGGATCGGAAGCTAGTGATCTGATGATTGATATAGGTGAAAAAAATGCAGGATAAATTTTTTGCCAAAAAACGATTAAACTCAATACTTATAACTAGTTTGCTTCTACTTATCACCTACGGAGCGATTACCGTAACAGAATATGACGTTGTTAAAGGGTTTGCCTCCATCCCTGAAGCAATCGAATGGGGATTTAATAATTTTTATCCCGATGAAAAGTCTCTTGAGAAGCTACCGAAAATATGGGAAAAGCTTCAGGAAACACTTCTCATCTCATTTGCCGCCTCAACAGTGGCAGGGATGTTTGCACTTGTATTTGCCATTTTAGGATCAAACACGACGAGAGTAAATAGCTTTATTGGGACATTAGCCCGAGGGATTGCTACTTTATTCCGTAATATTGATGTGGCAGCTTGGGCTATGATCCTTCTTTTTTCCTTTGGTCAAAGCTCCTTAACGGGATATTTCGCCCTGTTTTTTGTATCATTCGGATTTTTGACACGTGCATTCATGGAAACGATTGATGAAGTAAGTAATAGTTCAGTTGAAGCTTTAACGGCAACAGGAGCTAGTTACTTATCGATTATCATCCACTCTGTGATTCCAGCAAGTATTCCTCAAATGATTAGCTGGCTATTGTTTACGATTGAAACGAGTATTCGAAGTGCGACACTTGTTGGAATTTTAACGGGGACTGGTATCGGCTTCTCATTCAATCTATATTACAAGAGCTTGAATTATAATGCCGCAAGTTTAGTTGTCCTAATGATTGTGATTTCTATTTTTACGATCGAATACATCTCAAACTATATTAGAAGGGTGATTTTGTAGTGGGATTTCAGAACAAACCAGTGATGACTGGTCCAAATGGTGGGGTACAACCATCTTCATCTAAGCGAATAAAAATAAAGCCACTTAATAAAGAAACACTCGTGATAAGAGGAACATTGATATGCCTCTTTCTTTTAACGATCTATGGCTTTTTAACCTTCGATTATAAGGATATTAGTTTTATCGGTGGAGTCGTTGCAACACTTGATAACTTTGGCGTGATGTTCTTAGAACCTCATTTCGCTCATTTCACCTTTTGGGAAGCTGCTTATCAAGTATTAATCACCCTAGGTTTAGCGGTCTTAACGACCATATTTGGAGCCTTTATCGCCTTACTACTTGGACTACTTTCAGCCCAAAACCTTTCTAGTAAAGCAATGTCAAATACAATTAAGGGTATCATTGCTTTTATTCGAGCGGTGCCCACCGTATTATGGGTGTTAATCTTTGCGGTTGCCGCCGGACTCGGTAGTGTTGCTGCCGTTATTGGAATGACCTTTCACTCGGTTGGTTATTTAACAAAGGCATACTCAGAGTCATTCGAAGAGTTAGATAAAGGTGTCATTGAAGCTTTAAAGGCGAGTGGTGCAAGTTGGTGGCAAATTATTTGTCAAGCAGTCATACCATCCTCGATTACCTATATCATTTCTTGGACATTTATGCGATTCGAGATTAATTTTGGTGTAGCAGTTGCGATGGGAGCAGCAGCGGGTGCTGGTGGGATTGGATTTGATATGTTCATGGCAAGTGGCTTCTATTTTGACTTGCGTGAAATAGGAACTATCACATACTTTATTTTAGCAGTTGCCATCCTATTAGAATTTATCGCGATGAGAATTAAATCAAGATTAAAAACAAATGTATAAATAGTAATTGTCGAACATTGAGTTCGGCATTTTTTTTTTGCGAAGATTTCACCTTTATTGAAAAGTAAGCTTCCCTATTTTTAATCCTAAATCAAATGTAAATATATCTTTTACATATCTGTAACCTTTGTAACTTGTCAATAAGATAGATTGAAAATGTCAAAGTGATTACAAAGAAATGTTCACTTTTTAAGAGAGAGGAGATCCATCTAATCTATGAAAAAATCACGATTAACAAAGATATTAGTGGAAGGAAATCCAGAATTACTAAAGCAATTATCATTGCAAGTTGAAGAGCTAGTTGAAGTGAGATTGGAACGAAAACCAAAGACCGGATTGATAATGTTGAAGGTAAGAGACTCTGTTTCGAAAGAGCCCTTTTATATGGGGGAGGTACTTGTTTCAGAATGTACCGTTTCTATTGAAGGAACATACGGCATGGGGACAATTATGGGGGAAGAGTTCGAGCGTTCTTATCAAATCGCCGTTATTGATGCTGCGTTTAATGTGAACTTACCTATTACAAAGACTTGGCTTAAGAAGCTTGAAGAAGAGGAAACAGCTATTCACCATAGACATCAGCAGGAACATGCAATGGTTGCTAATTCGCGGGTGAATTTTGACACAATGGAGGATTACAATGACAAAAGCTAATTACGACACATTTGATTTTGTTCATGGTACTCAGCAAATATTTCGTAAGCTTGTAGATTGTATGGCTAGACCAGGAAAAGTGAACTCACTAAAAGAGGATATCTGGCCAATTGAAGGAGATCGTGGTTTATCAAAAGCTCTAATTGGGCTTGCATATACGCTACTTGATCGTGAAGTATCTTTTTATATAGTTTGTGAGGAAAAAGAAAGAGTAGAACAGTTTTTAAAGTGGAGTACGTTTAGTACAACCGGGACATTACAAACAGCAGATTATATATTCATACAACATTCTCTATCGGGAGGAGAATTTCTCAATCTCGTCAATCAGGTTAAATGTGGAACCCTAACCGACCCGCATAATAGTGCAACACTTATCTTCCATGTCGAAGAAATTTCAGTTGAAGGTCCTATTGGACTAAACCTTATTATGTCTGGCCCAGGAATAAAAGAAACCACCAGCTGTTATGTAAAGGGTTTGCCTACCAATCTAGTTGAAGTTAGAAAAGAGGTTAATAAGGAGTTTCCAATTGGAGTTGATATCATTGTTGTCTCATCTAGTGGTGAGATGGTTGGAATCCCGAGAACAACGATGATAGAAAGTGAGGGTTATGTATGGGATATGTAGCTGTAACCGGTGGCCAGAAGGCAATTGAGCAAGCGGCAAAGCT
Source organism: Bacillus salitolerans (assembly GCF_042680805.1). NCBI lineage: Bacteria > Bacillati > Bacillota > Bacilli > Caryophanales > Bacillaceae > Bacillus > Bacillus salitolerans. The sequence goes on from NZ_JBHUEM010000001.1 coordinate 261,866, forward strand.
TGTTCAATCATACCGACTATCGAATGTAAAAAACGTAGTAGAAACGAGCGAAGTTAGAAATCAATTTCGATTATTAATAGACCGTGTAATGGGGGAAGGGGGACTATATGCTCCTGAATATGCAGCACTTGCCTTAAAACAATCGGAAGGAGATCCAGCAGAGGCTGCTTTTTTACTAAGAGCGTACCGCTCAACATTACAAAGAACCCAGTATTCCTTAACTGTTGACCCAAGTAAGATGCGTGTGATACGGAGGATTTCTTCTTCATTCAAGGATATACCAGGAGGACAACTACTTGGACCAACGTATGACTACACACACCGTCTCTTAAATTTTGATTTGCGACAAGAGGAAGTAGAAACAGTTCATCAATTTTTACAAGAGTTTGATCTTGAAATAGAAGAAGATGAGGTGTCTTATCAAAAGGTAGCCGAGCTATTAAGACAGCAGGGATTACTAGGAAATGTTCCGTTAAACGAGACTGAGCCTTTTGATGTGACAAGAGAAAAGCTTATGTTCCCAGCCCCCCGCTCTGCACGTCTTCAAATTTTAACTAGAGGGGAAACGGGGGCAATGACAGCACTTGCATATAGCAGTATGAGGGGATATGGCGTCGTACATCCAACGATCGGAGAGCTAAGAGTAGGTTACACAGATGTTCATATTCCTTATCCATTTAGTGATGATGAAGAGGATTCTGTTTATATTGGGGAAATCATGGTGACGGAAGTAGAAACGATTAATTCCTTTACACAAAATAACCGTGGAGAAATAGAGTTTATGCTTGGTTACGGATTAACATTTGGTCAAAACGAGGTAAAGGCAATTGCAATGGCCATTTTGGAAAGAAGCTTAGAAACATCCGGTCAGACACCAACACAGGATGAAGAGTTTGTCTTATTACATATCGATAGTGTTGAAGCGCATGGATTTGTATCCCATTTAAAGCTTCCGCATTATATAACATTCCAGTCAATGTTAGATCGGATTCGCCAGGTTCAAGAAGGGGCTAAACCGAGTAACAAACAAGGACAGCAGGATCGTGAAGTGTCCTTTAGTCATTCTTAAAAAAGAGAGGTAGGGGTAAATCATGAGCGGTCAACGTGAGCAAGTATACAATTTTGCCTTTTTAGATGAAGGCTCCAAAAAAGAGATTCGCCGTTCCACGTTAAAAGCAATTGCGATTCCAGGATATCAAGTCCCTTTCGCTTCTCGAGAAATGCCGATTGGCAGAGGCTGGGGAACAGGTGGATTGCAGTTAACATTAGCATTAATAGGTGAGCGGGATAGGTTGAAGGTGATTGATCAAGGTCATGATGATAGCGTCAACGCAGTTAGTATTAAGCATCTTGTAGAGAACTGTACTGGCATCCATACAACAAATGATTCAGAAGAAGCAACGATTATTCAAACTCGCCATCGGGTCCCTGAAATTCCTCTTCGCGAGGATCAGATTCTAGTCCTGCAAGTACCTCTTCCAGAACCGTTACGTAGAGTGGAAGCAAAGGAAAAAGAAACAAAGCGATTACATGCAGAAATGGATTACAGCAGCATGTGGCTACGATTATATGAAGATATTGTAAGATATGGGGAAATTACGATTGGAGCTGATTATCCTAGCATGGTCCATGACCGCTATATTTTCAATCCGAGCCCCATTCCACGTTTTGATTTACCAAAGCTTCATCAAGCGGAAGGACTCTATTTATTTGGTGCGGGCCGTGAAAAGAAAATTTATGCAATTCCGCCTTATACAAATGTAAGACCACTGCAATTTGAGGATTATCCATTTGAAGTGGAAAGCTTTGAAGGATTGGCATGTCACTTATGTGGAAGTACCCACGTTTTCCTTGATGAAATATATGATGGGAAATCTGGAGAAAAGAAACATCAATGCTCTGATACTGGCTATTGTTCACAAAAACAGCAAGAAAAGGGGGTAGTACAATGAATGATTCACCTCTTTTAACGGTTAAAGAATTAAATAAGCGATATGGAAGTGGTTGTGAAAACTGTCAATCTCCACACGATTTAACAGGCCAAGATAATCGTTGCCCTTCTTGCGGTAGTGTATGGGCTTGTATTGATGTGAACCTTGATCTTTATAAAGGTGAAATTTTAGGAATTGTAGGAGAAAGTGGTTCCGGCAAAAGTTCTCTCGTTAAAAGTCTCTATTTTGATGATGAGGTGACATCTGGATCAGCCGCTATATCTTCCTATAAAGAGGGGGAAGAAAATATTTTTAAAGTATCCTCTCAGCAAAAGCGATATATTCGCAATTATTTAATGGGAATGGTGTATCAAAACCCGTGGCTGGGCCTTAAGATGTCCTTTTCAAGTGGTGGAAACATTGCTGAAAAATTAATTGCTTCGGGCTCATTTCATGTAGGAGATATCAGGAAAAGAGCTGCAGAGCTATTAGAACATGTAGAGATTCCATTAGCTAGAATGGATGAGCTTCCGAAAAATTTTAGTGGTGGCATGCAGCAACGAGTACAAATTTCAAAAGCTCTTGCAAACAATCCTTCAATTCTTTTACTAGATGAAGTGACAACAGGATTGGATTTATCTGTCCAAGCAAAGGTGTTAGATTTAATTCGAAAAATTCAACGAGAATTTAACGTTGGAATGATCGTTGTCTCTCATGATTTGGGGGTAATTCGAATGCTAGCTGACAGAACGATTGTGATGAGACATGGCCGAATTGTTGAGCAGGGTCTGACAGATCAAATTTTAGAGGATCCGCAGCATCCTTATACACAACAATTAGTTCATTCGCTTTTACATGTATAAAAACTCTGAGGTGATGAAGATGAGCAATAGAAAAAGAATCGTCAATGCAAAGATTGTAACGCCTAGTAAAGTAATCTTAGATGGCTGTTTAGAAATAGAAGATGGGGTAATTGTTAGCATTGAAGAAGAACCATTAGCTTCAGAGTGTTCTGATGACATTGATGCAAATGGAAGTTGGGTTATTCCTGGTTTAGTAGACTCGCATAGTGATGCGATTGAGATAGAAATGGAGCCAAGACCTAGCAGCATTTTTCCATTAGAGGTTTCTTTTTATGAGCTTGAAAAGAAGCTAGTTGGAGAAGGAATTACAACGATCTATCACTCTCTTTCATTACTAGAAGAATATGCAAAAAAGTGGATGAGGCAGAACCAAACGGTGATTGGACTCATAAAGGAGATAGTCGAGCTATCGAAAAAACAGCACTTGATCCGTCATAAGACGCATCTTCGATATGAAATTACGAATATAGATGCTGTAAAGGATGTTCAGGACTTAATCAAAACGAAAATGATTGACCAGTTATCTTTTATGGATCACACTCCAGGTCAAGGTCAATTCCGTGATATTGAAATCCATAAAAAGCTTCTAATGGAGCATCGTCATTATACAGAGGAACAGGCAGAAAACATCATTCAAGAAAGCTTAGGGCAGGAAAAGTTAGCTTCAACTGTCATTGAACAGTTAGCCCAATTGGCCGCTGAGTACGGGATTCCGATTGCTTCCCATGATGATGACACGGTTGAAAAATTATCTGTGGTAAAAAGCTGGAATGCAACGATTAGCGAGTTTCCAATTGAATTAGAAGTAGCAAAGCGAGCGAAAGAGATGGGTTTATATGTCGTAATGGGAGCACCAAATGCACTTCTTGGAAAATCCCACAGTAAAAATTTATCAGCCATTGAAGCCATTCAGAACGGAGTGGTCGACATTCTCTGCTCTGATTATTATCCTTCATCACTTTTGCATGCTGCATTTAAGCTGTACCATCAACATAACATACCAATCTATAAAGCAATCAATATGGTGTCTATCAACCCAGCAAGAGCTTTAGGTATTGACAGTGAAGTAGGATCGATTGAGATAGGAAAGAAGGCAGATCTATTAATCGTTTCAGAGGATAGAACACGTCCTGTTCTAGAAACCGTCTTTGTTAATGGTATGATTGTCTGTCAAATGAGGTATCAACTACCATCCTTAGCGTTGAATTTAAGCTGAAAGGAATGAAACCAGTGAAACGGTTAAGTGAATCCCCAACGATACATCCGAGTTCAGTAGTTCATAGTAGTGAGCTAGGGGTATGGACCGAAATTGGACCAAATACAACCATTCAGGAATCTAGTTTTGGAGATTATAGCTATACCGCTGGAGATGCTCAAATTATTTATGCCGAAGTAGGGAAGTTTTGTTCGATTGCCTCACATGTCCGTATCAACCCTGGTAATCATCCGATGTGGCGAGTAACACAACACCATGCAACCTATCGCCGTGAACAGTATGACCTTGGTCAAGATGATACAGAGTTTTTCGAGTGGCGAAAAGAACATAAGGTAACGGTTGGGCATGATGTGTGGATTGGCCACGGTGCTATTATTATGCCTGGAGTCACAATTGGTACAGGTGCAGTGATTGGGGCAGGAGCTGTTGTAACAAAGGATATCCCTCCGTATATGATTGCAGTAGGAATCCCTGCCAAGCCAATACGTGAACGTTTTCCTAGACACATGGTAGAAAAGCTTTTAAACATACAATGGTGGAATTGGGATCGAGGGATGTTAGAAGAACGCTTTGACACATTAAATGACCTTGAGAAATTTATTGAACTGTATAGTGAAGAGTCTGAATGTAAAGGAGGTTCATAATGAAAGAACTATTGAGAGTCGAGGAATTAGAAAAATCATTTACCATGCACCACCTACAAGATAAGCATATTATCGGATGCAGTGGTATAAGTTTTTCCCTTAATGCAGGAACCTTCCTTGGGATAACAGGAAAAAGTGGAGCCGGTAAATCAACGGTATTGAAAAGTTTATATCGAACATATAAACCAACTTCAGGACGTATCGTTTACAACTCAGAAAAGTATGGTCCGATTGATTTAGTGAAGGCAACAGAACGAGAAATGATTACGATTCGTAAGCAAGAAATTGGATACGTTTCACAGTTTTTAAATGTCATGCCACGAGTGACAGCATTAGAAGTGGTCATGGAAGCGATTATGGAGATGGGCATTGAACTTGAAACGGCCCGTGAAAAAGCGAAGGTGATTCTTGAACATTTTAAGCTGCCAGAATCATTATGGGATACCTTTCCTAGAACGTTTAGTGGAGGGGAAAAGTTGAGACTAAACTTAGCACAGGCAATGGTAAAAAGTCCAAAGCTTCTCTTATTAGATGAGCCCACTGCATCTTTAGATAATTCTTCAAAGGAATCGGTAAAAGAAATGATTATTGAATTAAAAAACTCCGGTACGAGTATGATTGGGATTTTCCATGACTTAGATTTTATGGAGACAGTAATAGATGATCAATATCATCTAGCGAATGGGTTGTTTAAAAGGGTTGTAGGTGTTTAAGTAAAGGAGCAAATTTCTTATGATTTATCGAGAGCTTGTAAAAGAAGATTTACCTTTATATTTAGAGTTGCTTAAAGAATTAGATGCTGATCACACACTAACGATTGAGCAAGCAGAAAGTATGCTGTTAACCATTCAAACCTATCCATTTTATAAAGTATATTTTGCACTGAAAAACGACGTCGTAGTTGGTACGTTTTCATTAATCATCTGTGATAACTTCGGGCATGGTGGTCAGAAGTTTGCGATACTCGAAAACGTAGTCGTTCATCCTACACATGTAAGAACGGGGATTGGTAGGGAAATGATGCAGGAAGCTGTTCATTTATCTGCCGAGAAGGGAAGCTATAAACTGATGTTGTCTAGTAATGAGATAAGAGAAGAAGCCCATGCTTTTTATGATTCACTTGGATTTAAAAGACATGGAGTAAGTTTTGTGACGGAGGTAGGTGCATCTTGATCGATTTACATTGCCATACGAAAATATCGGATAACTCTATGACAACGGAAGAAGTGCTTAAAATAGCAGCTGCTAGAGGTGTAACACACTTAGCGATTACAGACCATGATACAACGATAGGACTCCGAGAGGCTGAACGACTAGGAAGAGTATATGGGGTGGAAGTCATTCCCGGTATCGAAATATCAGCGTACGATCATAGACGAAAATCTCGTGCTCATATATTAGGTTTTTTTGTGACTCAGGGGCATGAGGCTATCGATAAATTGTGTGGGAGCCTAAGGGAAGAACGACATCAAACCTCCTTTCAAATGGTGCAGCAGATTATGGCAGCCGGCTACAACATTACATGGGAGGAGGTAATAGAATATGCTTCTGGTGGAACAGGCGTATATAAGCAACACATAATGCATGCTCTTCTAGATAAAGGCTATACCGATCGAATTTATGGAGAACTCTATAAAACTTTATTTTACAGAGGCAGTGAAACGAGAGCTCCTGGCATTGCATTTGTTCCCATAACTTATGTAGATGTTAAGAATGCCATTCTAGCAATTAAGGATGCTGGAGGAATACCGGTATTAGCACATCCAGGTCAATTTAATAGTTTTGATGCTGTTGAAGAGTGGGTAGAAGCAGGGCTAGAAGGGATTGAGGTCGAGCATCCCCTCCATTCACATGAAGATAAAACAAAAGCGCTTGAATTAGCAGACCGGCTGAATCTTGTTAAGACGGGCGGATCTGATTTTCATGGGTTTTACAGTGATGCAGACACCTCGATTGGAGATTATGTTACCAAAGTAGAATGGTATGAGGAATTGAAGAAAAGGAAAACTAGACTAGAAGTTTGATAAATAATAAGGAAAGGCTAATTCGTAGAATTAGCCTTTTGATATCTATCATTGGAAAGAGCATAGGCGCGTTGGAATTAACTATACAGAATACACAAATCCAAACGAGGTTTTCTGATACTTCATTTTTTCTTCATAAAAACGGTGAGCATCTACTCGTTGAAGGCCTGACGATAAGGCAACGAACTGACAGCCTCTCTCTTTTGCGACCGTATGAATGTATTGTAACAATTCCTCTCCATACCCTTTGGAACGCTCCGAATCACTAGTTACTAAATCATAAACATAAATATGCTTTAAATTATATAGATTTACTAGCTCAATTATCCCTGTAACTGCAACAACCTTTCCCTCTGCATAGAGTGCAAACATACGATAACCCTGGAGAATCATACTAGACAATAGCTTCAAATACTCTTCCTCTGAAAGATGTGTCCGAAGCTCATTCATCACTGGAAATGCCTCCAACCATTCTTCCTCATTAACCATTTCCTTCACTTTAGTACTCATTGCTCTTCCTCCTTCATACTAAACCGTTTATACTCATACTATAAATTCACACTGGTTGGTACAAAAGTGTCAGTTTTATTGTTTTTGATAGGTTCAGATATAAAACTGTTAAAGTGTTAGAAGTGTGTAAGAGTTCTTTAAAATAAAAAGGATGGTAGAAAATGAAGGAAATCGTAATAAACTTCTCTAATGATAGTCCCTTATACATGCAAATATATGAAAAGCTGAAAGTGGATATTATGGCTGGTTTTTATAGAAAAGGAGATCAATTACCTTCAAAGCGTAAGCTCGCGTCCCATTTAAAGGTAAGTATCAATACGGTTGAATCAGCCTATCAACAGCTCATCGCTGAGGGATATGTTGAGAGTCGACCGAAGCAGGGGATTTTTGTTCAAAGAGTCCAAAATGAGGATGTTTTCGCGGAAAGAACACAAAAAGCATCATGCATACCAGACAACAAGAATAATCCCTACACCATTGATTTCAGTCAAGGAAATGTAGATATTGACCATTTTCCTATAAAAGTATGGAGAAAGTGCTCTCTCCAAGCATTAGATCATCCGCAAATTTTACATGTTGGTCATGAACAAGGTGAATACGAACTACGAGAAGAACTATCACAATACCTTTACCGAGCAAGAGGTGTTCAATGCTCTCCTGATCAAATTGTCATTGGTGCAGGAACGCAAAATTTATTAATTCTGCTTGGGATGTTATTTGAAAAGGGGTCGATACTTGCTTTTGAGGACCCAGGTTATCACCGAGCCAAGTGGACCTTTCAAAAGATAGGGATGAGCATTTGCCCTATTCCGGTAGAAGAAGATGGATTAAGTATTGAGCAATTATTATCATCAAAAGCTAACATTGTTTATTGTACACCCTCACATCAGTTCCCTTTAGGAATGATTATGCCTATACATCAGCGTCAACAATTAATTAAGTGGGCCTATGACGTTGAAGGCTATATTATTGAGGATGATTATGATGGAGAATTTAGGTATGAAGGTCGCCCAATCCCTGCCTTACAGGGTTTGGATCAACAGAATAGGGTCATATATTTAGGAACATTTTCAAAATCATTAGTTCCGTCGCTTCGAGTAAATTATCTCGTTTTACCACCAACACTACTAGCTCAATACAAAGAATCTCTTTCTTTAATGAAGCAATCTGTTTCTAAAATCAATCAACAAACCCTTGCCTTATTTATGAAAGAAGGACATTGGGAAAAGCACATTAACAAAATGAGAACACTCTATCGAAAAAAACAGCAGATCCTCATTCAATCGATACAAGAATGTTTTCAGAGAGAGATGATAGTAAGAGGGGAAAAGTCAGGCCTCCATATTATTCTCCAAGACCAAAGAAACCGGGATGAGCAGAAATTAATAACAAAAGCTATGAGAAATGGGATAAGAGTGTATGAAACCTCTCAATTTTATTCAAAGTGTAAGCAGGAGAAAACGGAAATTCTAATCGGATATGGCGGTGTGAGTTTAGAAGAAATTCAAACTGGTATAAGAACACTTGGAGAAGCTTGGCGGTAAAATAATTACTTACTTATCGTTCTATTAACAATCAGGGAAAAATGGTAAAATAAGAAAGTGATAGCGCGTACATACGAAAAGGGGGATTAGCAATGGGAACTTTAAAGGGTCAAGATCCACTAGTATTTGAAGCGATTGAAGCTGAGCGTAAAAGACAACAGGACAAAATCGAGTTAATTGCTTCTGAAAATTTTGTAACGGAAGCAGTGATGGAAGCGCAAGGTTCTGTCATGACAAATAAATATGCAGAAGGGTATCCAGGCCGTCGTTACTATGGTGGCTGTGAGCATGTGGATGTGGTAGAGAATTTAGCGCGTGATCGTGCGAAGGAGCTATTTGGTGCAGAGCATGCGAATGTTCAACCTCACTCAGGTGCCCAAGCAAACATGGCCGTTTACTTTACCGTTTTAAAGCCAGGTGATACGGTTCTAGGAATGAACCTTTCTCACGGTGGCCACTTAACTCATGGTAGCCATGTTAACTTCAGTGGTATTCAATATAACTTTGTAGAGTATGGTGTTGATGAGAATTCACACCGAATCAACTATGATGATGTGTTAGAGAAAGCAAAGGAGCATAAACCAAAATTAATCGTTGCAGGTGCAAGTGCATACCCGCGTACCATTGACTTTGCGCGTTTCCGTGAAATTGCAGATGAGGTTGGAGCTTATTTAATGGTAGATATGGCACATATTGCAGGATTAGTAGCTGCTGGTTTGCATCCAAACCCGGTTCCTCATGCACACTTTGTTACAACTACTACACATAAAACACTCAGAGGACCACGTGGTGGAATGATTCTTTGTAAAGAAGAGTTTGCTAAGCAAATTGATAAATCCATCTTCCCAGGTATTCAAGGTGGTCCATTAATGCATGTTATCGCTGCAAAAGCAGTGGCTTTCGGTGAAGCCTTGCAAGATAACTTTAAAACATATATTCAGAATGTAGTGGACAACGCTTCTCGTTTAGCAGAGTCCCTGAAAAAAGAAGGATTGACGATTGTATCTGATGGTACAGACAATCATTTATTACTTGTTGATGTCCGCTCATTAAACATCACAGGTAAAATTGCTGAAAAGGTATTAGATGAAGTTGGAATCACAGTGAATAAAAACACGATTCCGTTTGATCCAGAAAGCCCATTTGTCACAAGCGGTATTCGTATCGGAACAGCAGCTGTTACAACTAGAGGCTTTGGTCAGGCAGAAATGGATGAAATCGCATCTATTATTGTCCAAACATTAAAAAACCCAGAAGATGAAAAGAACCTGGCAGACGCTTCAAACCGTGTGTTAGAAATCACAAAAAAATTCCCTTTATATGCCTAGTTAATGAGAGGACAGCTGTTAGACAACAGCTGTCTTTTTTTGCTTCTATCAGTACTTATCTCAGTGAATTTTTTCTGTTAACTGATAGGCTGTGTTAAATTTTATTTTTGATTTTTACATCGATGTTGATTGGAGTGGAAGGGGCGAGACTCCTGCGGGAGAACGGGTCTCGGGAGACCCCACAGGCGCTTCGCGCCGAGGAGGCTCCCGGACTCGCCCGCGGAAAGCGAGCTCCTTCAACGGAAATCAACAACTAAGTTTAACAGAAATATTTAATTTAATATTTCACTTTTTTTAATAAATCAAAAAAATAAGACTAAGAACAAAACACCAAGGGCATTATAGGAATAATTTCGTAAAGGAGGAATGATAGATGGAAGCAGATATGACAGTAGAGCAAGTGGTGTCGGAAATCCAACAATTAAGTAGAGGCATGGGAGAATTAAACAAGAAGAAAATAAAGAAATCTCATCCTAACTTAATGAAAAATGCTCTATATTATTTTCCCGATTGGCAGAGTGCAGTCGACCGAAGTATTACATAAAAGCTAGAAACATATTAATGACCGTTTTCATATAGGAAAACGGTCATTTTTTCGTTATTGTCCTGCTAATCTCTATTAATTAGTTGCTAGTCATGCTTTCTTTCTTCCTATTAATATTTTTCATAAGTAATCATCAATTGGTTTTTGCTTATGTGAATCGTTCGTTCACGAATCGTTAAAAATACAAGAGAATGACTTGATGAATACCATATTTTTCTGTAAAATCTATGGAAGTGTGAAAAGTAAAGGAGATGACCGGATTGAGTAAAGTTTACGTATTTGACCATCCATTAATTCAACATAAATTATCGTACATACGTGATAAGCATACAGGGACAAAGGAGTTTCGTGAGTTAGTAGATGAAGTGGCAAGCTTGATGGCCTTCGAAATTACGCGTGATCTTCCTCTTCAAGAAATTGAAATCGAAACACCAGTAGCAACAACCATGACTAATGTTCTTGCTGGAAAGAAGCTAGGTCTTATTCCCATTTTACGTGCTGGTCTTGGAATGGTTGACGGGATACTAAAGTTAATCCCAGCTGCAAAAGTGGGACATGTAGGTTTATATCGTGATCCTGAAACACTTCAGCCTGTCGAATACTATGTGAAGCTTCCGAGTGATGTGGAAGAAAGAGATTTCATTGTGTTAGATCCAATGCTGGCAACAGGTGGATCAGCAGCTGAAGCGATTCACTCGTTAAAAAAGCGCGGTGCCAAGAATATTAAGCTTATGTGTATCATCGCTGCTCCAGAGGGTGTAGAACTTGTCCAAAAAGAACATCCAGATGTAGATATTTACGTAGCTGCAATGGACGAAAAGTTAAATGACCACGGTTATATCGTTCCAGGTCTTGGAGATGCTGGAGATAGATTATTTGGAACTAAATAAAATTAATTAGAAAAAAGACACCAAAACTAGTATCGTTTGGTGTCTTTTTTGAACTACAGGAAAGCATACATTCTTTATAAGTCAACTAAGAAATTGTTTACATATTAATACGTTTCAATAGGACACCGAATTAGGTAAAAGATGATATCGCCGGCGTTAAAGGACTTAGTGCAAGTCAAGTTTTCAAATGGAATGGTTTCATGTGAGAGTAAAACAGGTGTTCAGATGATGAATAGAAAATATGTTCTTTTTGTGTTACGATATTGTGGAACTCGGATTAAAGGCGCCATGTCCTGTGGCAACATCCGAGTGACCAACTTCCTGTTGGCCCGAATTTTGTAGTAATATGATGATAAGACAAAAATTGATAAGTAGAGGAACTAACATATGAAGGTCGGAATTATAGGGAACTATGGCAATGACAATAACGGCGATGAAGCCATTTTGACAGGCATACTAAACCAATTAACAAGTCACCTACATGTAGAGACAAAAGATATTACAATATTTAGTAATCACCCTGAAAAAACAGAATCTTATTATGGGATTAAGTCTGTACCTTTGTTATATAAGAAGGATACGAAAAAGGCAGATTTATTCAAAACCGTAATAGAGAGTTACAAAATTATGAGAACGTTAAACGTCCTCATAATTGGTGGTGGAGGATTGCTAATGGACTTATATAAACGTGATGCTCCATTATACGGGTCACTTGGAATGATTAGTAAGATTGCAGGTTGTCATGTCGTCGTATACGGTGTGGGAGCTGGTCCAATCACTACTTCAACTGGGAAGTATTTTATAAAAAAATTGGTGAATATGGCAAGCTTCGTCTCAGTAAGAGACGAAAAATCAAAGGCACTACTTAACCATATCGGATGTAAGAAAGCGATAAACGTTATTCCTGATCCGGCTTTTTCTATGCCTATTACTCAAAAAAGATTGAGATCAACGAAATTACGAAAAATCGGGGTGACAGCAGTTCCTTATTATCATGAGAATTACTGGCCACAAGCAGATCAAGTCAGGTATCAATCTTATGTAAAAGGAATGGCTCGAAATCTCGATACATTACTTACTTCCAATCCAGAACTCGAAATTACGTTCTATTCAACAAAGTTCCCTCAGGACGTTGAAGTTACAAAGCATATCGCTTCGGAAATGGAGCATGGAGAACGAGTGGAGATCATTGAAAAAAACTTAGGTCCAAAGGATCTCCTGCAAATTAGTGCAAAGCAAGACCTAGTTATTGGGACTAGGCTTCACTCGTTGATACTCGCTTTAATTACTGAAACCCCGATTATAGGGGTTGGATATCACCATAAGGTGATCCATTTTATGGAGATGATTGGAAGAAAAATTTATTCGATGGCGATGGATGATCTCCAAAAGGAAGATACATTAAAGACCATTATCGAATCTTCTATTACGAACAATTGGGAAGCTCATCAATCACAAATTCAACAAATATCAAAAGACCTTATAAAACGTTCTAATAGTGGCAGTCATTTTCTAAAACAATTCGTCCAAAAGAATCAAAGATAGAGCAAAGGATTGGTAGTTCAAAAAGTATGTAACATATAGATTTTATAAATACCTTCTTTTTGTTTTATATTGATTATGTGATCGCATTTGAAAGTGGGAGACAAATGGCAAATCTCAGATTTACTGGTTTTTTATTAATATTTGCAACTTTCTTCTTGAAGATTTCTAGTATGCTACGTGATATGTTCATTGCCTATTACTTTGGTACAACAGAGATTACAGATGCTTACCTATCGTCATTTTTAGCGGCAAATATGCTAATTTTATTTATGGTAACCGGGATGAAGGATACGTTTGTACCGAGTTATATTAGTGCAAAAGATAAGGGGAAAGAATCGGAACATATTACGTCAGTATTTAAAGGAACCTTTATTATAGGACTGATTGCCTCTATAATAGGGATAATTTTGTCTCCAATATTACTACCAGCCATATACCCCAATTTTAGTGACAATGCCCACGATGTATTAGTTTGGACTGCGGGTATCTACTTTGGGACGATTGTATTTGTAGGTCTAAATGCCGTTTTAGAAGGTTATTTAGATGCCGTCAATCGCTTCTCTTGGTCTGTATTCTCTCAAACCATAGTCGTTCTATTTACAATTGGTGGAATTGTTATATTAGCAAAACCAGTAGGTATTTATGGTGCGGCAATTGGTTATATTGCCGGAACTCTCATTTCATTATGTGTGAAATACTTAGCTTTGCTTCCGAAAAAACTTATTACATTAAAGAACAAAACTGATTGGGAAGATGTGAAGCGTTTTTACAAGGTGTTCTTACCAATTGGAATCACTGTAGCAATTGGACAAGTTTCCTTGCTTATCGATAGCTTCTTTGCCAATCGTTTTGGTGAAGGTGTTTTGTCCTATTTGAACTATGCTTTTCGTGTCGTACAGTTTCCGCAGCAAATCTTTGGTGTGACAGTCGGAACGGTTGTGTTACCGATTTTAGCGCGTGCTGCTGCCAAAAATGATAATGACATGTTTAAAAATGGGATTGAAAAAGGGTTATCAACCATCTTTTATATTCTCCTGCCATCACTGATAGGTATGCTATATTTGATGCCACAAATTATTGAGATTTTATATGAACGCGGAGAATTTAATGAAGCTTCTACCTTAGCAACGAGTAAGGTGGGAATCTATTATCTTGGTACGATCTTATTTTTTAGTCTACATATGGTTATTACGAAAGCATTTTATTCCATTCAAAAGGGTCATTATATATTATATGTAGGTTTAGCATCTATATTTTTTAAAGTCCTATTTAATTTCATATTTTCAGAATGGTTTGGGTACATTGGTCTTGCTCTTTCCTCTTCGGTTGTTGCATTCTTGTATGTGGGCAGCTGCTTTGTAATTCTCGTTAACATCATTGGAGGACTTCCAATGAGAAAATTAGGACTTGAATTTTTGAAAGTGATTATTGCAACCACGATTATGTATTCTGCCATCTATTTTGCAGGAAATTATATAGAGGTTATGTTTTCATCCTATCTGTTTACACTCATCATAATTGTGATTGGAGTAATAACGTATGCGTTAGCTTCATTCTTGATCAAGTGTGAACCTTTATTAACCTTTATTAAAAAATAGGTTCTGTTAAACTTGCCTGTTAATCCGTAGACATGACGCTCGCTTTCCGATATGTGAAAATCACAATACATTCTTAAACAGAGCAAAAATATAAAATTAGTAGTGGAAATGGAAGGAGAAAAAGATGTCATTTAATTGGAGAGAATTACACTTTTTATGGTTAAGCTTACTTATCTTTTTAATCGGCTCATTAATCCCTAATGAATATTTAGGGTTATTGATCGCACTTAGCTTTGCGGTTTATACTTGGCTTTATCCGAAAAATGCAATGATCATCTTACTCGCTTATATTCCGTTAAGGCCAATATTGATAGAACTAAACCCTGGTCTAAAACTGATTGGAGACGCTATTATTTTTGTAGCTCTTCTAAGAGTATTATGGAGTACAAGGAAAGATTGGAAAAGTTGGTTTAAGTTAAATGTCTTTGAATGGGCTTTTATTGTGTATTGTATTTTTGGTGCAGTAATCGGATTTGTAAATAATGTATCTCCGGTTGCACTAGTATTCCAGCTTCGAGCATTTTTACTACTATTCTTGTTAATTTATATTGTAAGACGGTTGGATATTACAAAGGACGACATTCGAAAATTTTTATGGTCTTCATTCGCAGTGGCAGCTATTATATGTATTCATGGTTTAATCGAAAAAGTATCTATACGTACAGTACTTCTTCCGCAAACGTGGATTGATCTACCGCTTTCTTCAACAAACCAAATTAGAATATATGGTCTAATCGGCAACCCGAATGCATTAGGGTTACTTATGATGTTTATGTTCCTTATCACCTTATATTTAAAATCGTTTTTTGAAAAAGGCAGAACGGCCAAAGTATTAAATATTGGGTTAGTGCTATTCTTCGGAGTTTGGATTTTAACGTACTCACGAGGAGGGCTAATTGTCTTAACCGTCGCAACATTAGTATACTTGCTTCTATCTAGAAACTGGCGTTTTCTTAAGAAACTTGCGATCATAGCAGTTTCAGCGATCTTATTTGTAGTAGTTCCTGCGGAGCTAGGTGTAAAAATTGCTGAAACAACAGATTTTGGTCAAAAGCAACGTGAAAATCAAACAATGTATGACACGGTTAAAGGTGACGAAGGGATTAAAGGAAGATTTAACCCTGATAATATAATTAAATTTAACCAAAATGTTGGACGACTTGAGTTCGTAAAAAAGGGACTTGAAATATTTAAAGACCATCCTATTACAGGTACTGGATTTGCTACATTTGGAGATTCGGCCACACAAAGTTATTTGTCTCCAATCTATGAAGACTATGATATTGAGTATGTTGATTTTTATTCTGATAATCAATATATCCAAGTCATTGTTCAAACTGGAGCCATAGGTGTGATCCTTTTTGCCATTTTTCTACTAGGAATGCTATTTGACATGTGGAAAAGAAAAGAGCAAGGAGATTTCCTAAAAGTAATGGTAGGAATTGTCGTTGCCAGCTATTTTGCTGGTCTTGTGTATAACATTTGGGAAGAAGATATATTCACACTTTACTTCTTCATTTTCCTTGGTTTTGTGTTAAATGGAAAAAGCAAAGATTTAATGTTACAGGTAAAGTAGTATTATATTAGTGAACTAATGCCTTTATTAGTAATGGTAGTCTTCCAATGTATGCTAATGAAGATTACTTGTTCACATGATAAAAGAAATACGGAGTGAACGTATATGGATAGAAATAAAAAACGGAAAAAGGTCATGTTTATTTCTTCAATTGGTGGCCATTTTACACAGCTTATGCAGCTTGAACCTCTGTTTAACAAATACGAGTATATTATCGTAACTGAGAAATCAAGCATTACGGAGAAGTTTAAAGAGAAGCACCCAATGGCGTTCCTTGTATATGGTGCAAGGAACTATCCATTCAAATATTTATTTAAGTTTTCATTCAACATTATGAAATCACTCTATCTCTTTATTCGTGAACGTCCTGATGTTATTGTGACAACCGGTGTTCACACTTCGGTACCAATGTGTTATATCGCAAAGCTTTTTGGTAAGAAGGTCATATTTATAGAAAGCTTCGCAAAATCTACAAGCCCGACTTTATCAGGTAAACTCGTATACCCTATTGCAGATTTATTTATTGTTCAGTGGGAAACAATGAAGGAGATTTATCCTAAAGCGGTTTATGGAGGGTCTATCTATTGATATTAGTTGTGTTAGGAACGCATGAATTACCTTTTACAAGACTATTAGAAGCGGTAGATTCTTTAAAAACTGCCGGAAAGCTTGATGATGAAATTGTCGTCCAAAGTGGGCATACAAAATTTACAAGTTCTCATATGAAGCTCATACCATTTATAAGCTATGAAGAATTAGGAGCTCTATATGATGAGGCGAGGTTAATCATCACTCACGCAGGGACAGGTTCAGTCATTACTGGTATCAAAAAAGGTAAAAAAGTAATTGCTGCACCAAGGCTTGAGAAATATGGAGAACACAATGATGATCATCAACTTCAACTTGTAGATGAATTTGTACAAGCAGGCTATATAGTAGCTTGGCATGATGGAGACTCGCTCGAAGATATCATTCAGCAGGCAACTACATTTGAACCGAAACCATTTAAGTCAGGAAGAGATCAAATGTTATCAATTATTGAAGATTTTATAAATAATATATAGTATGAAAATCCGTGAGGGAGTAGGGCGTTGATCCCTCTCCCTTACGCTTTTTAAGAGGGGAGAAGCACAACTCCGTTTGGGTCCTTGTAATATTGATGTAACCCGTTAACGAGAACACATTGTAATTCAAGCTTGTCGCTTTTAACAAATTGAATCTCAGGTAAGCTGCTATTAAACACACTTGTTACTTGGTTGATGCCATCCTCTTTTTTTATACCAATTTTCATCCCTTTTATCGCAAACTTTGCGCCAATGTCATCTATAACCTCTTCTCTACATTGTAATTCAAATCGTAAACCAAAAGGTGCTCGAATGAACGTGCGTCTTTCGTTCATCTCCGTACCCCACCCTAATTTCATTGCCCTCTTGCATATTGAATGTTGTTCAGCCTTATTAACTAAAAATCCAATATGATCAAAAATGGGTCGTTTACCTTCACCAAACGTGATATTAACAGAACCTTTTCTTACCTCGATTACTCGAAAGATGGGTTGTTCCTTTCTAAAATCATTCCATGTTAATGGCGGGTGGTACGTTTTATTCTTTCCAAACCGTTGAACAATTTTAAAACCACATTTCCAATAGAAATCCTCAGTTTCTTCTACTGAATCTGTCCAATAATGATAATGAAATAGCTTCATTCTCATC
This sequence comes from Bacillus salitolerans, assembly GCF_042680805.1. Lineage (NCBI taxonomy): Bacteria > Bacillati > Bacillota > Bacilli > Caryophanales > Bacillaceae > Bacillus > Bacillus salitolerans. The sequence continues at coordinate 279,791 of NZ_JBHUEM010000001.1, forward strand.
CCTCCTCCTCCTACTATATAAAAAAAGAGTGAAATGGACGTCCAACAAAATGTTTAAATTAACCTCATCCTTTTGGCTGAATATAGTGACGTATTTTATACTGATAGCAGTGGCGCCTTGTTGGAATCAGTGTATGAACACAGGCGAATGGAACAAAGCATACTGACACATCCTATGGTAAGAGGTGGGAATGATGGGAATTCATTTACGGTATGTAAGTATAGGATTATTACTTATCTTGACAACAATCTTGATGGGGGCAAGTAATGATGGGATAACGGGTACACTTCGGTATCCTGACCGTCCGTCAGCACCTAAGATTGATGATGATGAAATTCAATCGGTTATCATAACAACAAAGGAATCATTGACAACTGAAGTCTACGAACTACTAAAGAAAGAAACTTCTATAAAGGTTCATCAACAATTTTCAGTAGCCTTTACGGGATATTCGATAAGTGGACCTCGTAAAGTGATAAATAAATTAAAACAAATACAAAGTGTCGATAATATTTATCCTAATCAAACTTATCAAGTAACGATCGATCAAAGTGTTCCATATATTGGAGCAGAAGAAATTCGCTCGTATTTAGATGCGGATCAGCAGCATTTAACAGGAAAAGGAATCAAAGTTGGTGTTATTGATACAGGAGTTGACTACACTCACCCTGATTTAAGGAATAACTATAGAGGTGGATATGATCTTGTTGATCAAGATAAAGATCCAATGGAAACAAAAGCCAATGAAGGCCTTCCAACCATCCATGGAACACATGTTGCTGGAATTATTGCAGCAAACGGACAGATGAAGGGAGTTGCGCCAGAATCTGAAATAATTGCATATCGTGCACTAGGTCCAGGTGGGATGGGGACATCAGAACAAGTTATCGCAGCAATAGAAAAAGCAATCGAAGATAAGGTTGATATCATTAATCTTTCACTTGGAAATGATGTAAATGGACCAGATTGGCCTACAAGCATAGCCTTGAACAAAGCGGTCGAAAGCGGAATCGTAGCCGTTACATCAAGTGGAAATTCTGGTCCGCAAATCTGGACAGTAGGCTCACCTGGTACTGCCCTAAATGCGATATCGGTAGGTGCGTCCACCCCACCTATTGAACTTCCATATGTAACAATTGGGACAAGTAATCGACAAATTGAAGTAACTCCCATGCAAGGATCTAAGCCTTGGAAGTTTAAACGAGGAGAGAAGCTTGTTTTTGGAAAATTAGGGTTGGCTGACGATTTAGGTGATGATGTAAAAGGAAACATCGTTCTTGTGGAAAGGGGAAAAATTCCATTTTCAGAAAAAGCGAGGAACGCAATGGAAAAAGGAGCGACAGGAGTCATTATCTATAACAATGCGAATGGAAGCTTTTCAGGGGGATTGGATAGAGATTTTGACATACCAGTTGTCTCTATATCTAAGGAAGATGGGGAGTATTTACGCTCTAAGCTAACTAAGAACTCATTCATTAACACAATCTATAAGCAAGTAAAGGATACGATGGCGGACTTCAGTTCAAGAGGACCTGTCACATATACGTGGGATATTAAGCCAGATGTTGTTGCACCGGGCGTAGCTATTGATAGCACAGTCCCAAAAGGCTATGAATCACTGCAAGGTACTAGTATGGCAGCCCCACATGTTGCTGGTGCTGCAGCTCTGATTAAGCAAGCTCATCCAGAATGGACGCCAGAGCAAATAAAAGCATCTCTTATGAACACAGCGGTACGAATTGGAGATCAAAACAAGATGTACGAGCCCGTCATTCAAGGGGCAGGACGAATCCAGGTGGATAAAGCCGTCCATGCACAAACGCTTGTGTATCCAAGCTCATTTTCATTAGGGATGTTTCATAATGAGCATCCTAGAACAAAGCGGAGTGTATTAATTACGATAGAAAATATAACCAATCAGGTACAATCGTACTCTTTTGAATTGCCAAAAGCTGAAATGGGAATTCAGTGGGACTTACCACTTCCCTTTAGTTTAAAGGCACACGAGAAGAAAACGGTATCCATCTCAATTGATATGACACCGTCCATTATAAAAGAGGGGATCTATTCCAACTGGATAACACTCCATACGGAACATGGCCAAGTAAACGTTCCATATCTGTTTGTCATCGAAGAGCCGAACTATCCACGGATTATGACCTTTCAATTTAGTCCCGGTGATGAACAAGATACGTATAGATACGAAGCATATTTACCGGGAGGAGCAGAGGAATTTGGAATTGCCCTATACGACCCGGATACCTTTAGGTTTATAACGTATCTAGATTATAAGCAGCAAATTAGTAGAGGGAATTTAGAGGGAAGCGTCAATATAAAGGAGCTAGGCTTAAAGGGAGTATATAAAGCGTTGGTTTTTGCTAAGAACAAGGGCCGAGAAGACACAATAGAAGCGGAAATTCTAGTAGATGACGCAATTGTTTTAGAGGAGCGTTCAAAGAACAAATTTGAATTAAAGTGAGGTTTTCCCACTTGTCTAAAAGCTCTGGATAACCATAATGTATGTTGGATAATTATGAGGGTAAAGGGAAAAAATCCTATTGTGAACAATTTGTAAACAATTGGAGTCTAGATTGTGAACTTTTTCACGGTAATTGATTGACATTGACAAAGTGCTATTGTATGCTAACAAAGGGTAGAATGATAAGGTTTACAAATGCGTAAACTCAATATTTTTCAAACCTTTTTTTATGAAAAAAACGACCCTGTCGTAGCCGAAGGAGAGCGTAGTTTATGCGCAAAAACGATCGGCACCCTATTCAAGCTGTGGCACTATATGGAGCCATTCTTTCTCAATTAGTAGGTTCGATCCTCGCCGGTATTTTTATGGGGCGATGGTTAGATCAAATGATCGGAACCTTTCCACTCTTTTTAATCATTGGCCTTCTGCTAGGATTAGCAACTGGAGTCTATGGTATGCTCCGATTAATCCAACATTTCTTTTCAGGAGAATCATAACATGTCCGATATTAAAGACATCTTTGTACGGCATCGGAAATACATATTCTATTTGCTGTCAATCTATGTACTAGGCTATGGGTTTACTCCCTATCAATCCGTTTTTTTGGGATTGATATTTGGTACAGCTCTAAGTCTTTACAACTTATGGGTTATGGTTCGTAAAACCGAGAGATTTGGACAAGCCATTGCAGAGGGAAGAAAAGTGATGTCGATTGGGACATTCTCAAGACTAGCTTCAGCTGCACTAGCAGTAATGATTTCATTTCGTTTTCCAGAATATTTTCATAGCGCTGGAGTCATTGTGGGATTAATGACATCTTATATTGTCATTATGATAGATATTATCATCCAAACTATACGCAAGTAGCAAAGAAGAGAGGTGAACACATTTGGAACATACAGCTCCTAGAGTTGAGTTTTTAGGGCTTTGGTTCAATTTATCAAACGTGATGATGACAACCATTACAGCTGTTATTGTGTTTATTATTGCTATTATAGCAACCCGATCATTATCGATGAGACCTACTGGAGCACAAAACTTCTTTGAGTGGATCATGGATTTTGTACGCAACATTATCAAGAGTACGATGGATTGGAACACAGGTGGAAGATTCCTAACATTAGGAGTAACACTGTTAATGTATATCTTTGTAGCGAATATGCTTGGTCTACCATTCGCCATTGTTGATGAAGGTAAACACGAACTATGGTGGAAATCACCAACAGCTGATCCAATAATAACTTTAACCTTAGCGGTTATGGTTGTGGCCCTTTCACATTTTTACGGTGTGAAAATGAAAGGTGCAGGAGAATATGGTAAGGACTACTTTAAGCCGTTCCCGGTATTCTTACCAATTAAGATTATTGAAGAGTTTGCGAACACACTAACGTTAGGTCTTCGTTTATACGGAAACATTTTCGCTGGTGAAATCTTACTAGGATTACTTGCTGGACTAGCTACTAATGGCTATCTTGAAAGTATGGGAAGTGGGATCTTAGGAACAATCATGTCAGCAATACCGATGCTGATATGGCAAGGGTTTAGTATTTTCGTAGGTGCAATTCAAGCATTTATCTTTGTTATGTTAACGATGGTATATTTGGCCCACAAAGTGAGTCATGACCATTAATCATAAAAAATAATAAAATTTCTGTTAAATTTAAGGAGGACTTTATAATGGGTTTATTAGCAGCTGCAATTGCAATTGGTTTAGCGGCACTAGGTGCTGGTATTGGTAACGGTTTAATCGTATCTCGTACTGTGGAAGGGATTGCACGTCAACCTGAGCTTCAAGGTAAGCTTCAAACAACAATGTTCATCGGGGTAGCGTTAGTAGAGGCGATTCCAATTATCGCGGTAGTAATCGCATTCATGGTATTCGGTGCTGGCGCTTAATAAGAACAATAAAGCTTTTGCGGTGGTCAGAAGCGACAAATTCGGGGGAAGTGCAGCTTATTAGAAGAGAACTTCTAGCTGACGCGGGAATTTAGCTTAAAAAACCGCAGGCGCGAACTTGAATGGCGAAGTTGCTTCTATGTAAAACTTCGCCATTCATTTATGTAAATTATAAATATCTATGATATGAACTAATAAATCAACACATTTTTATGGTTAAAAAAGTGATGGAACTCTTCGAAAGGAGTGAATAATGTGCCGTTAAATTTTGATCTGTTTATTTTAGGTGCTGGAGCAGGTGGAATGAACTATGGAGATATTCTTTTCCAATTAGCAATTTTTCTAATTCTATTAGCGCTTCTTCGTAAATTTGCATTCGGTCCAATCATGGGAATCATGAAGCAGCGTGAAGAACACATTGGAAACGAAATCAGCGCAGCTGAAAATAGTAATAAAGAAGCTAAGAAATTAGTGGAAGAGCAGCGTGAGTTATTAAAGCAATCACGTCAAGAAGCTCAAGAGCTTATCGAAAATGCTAAGAAGCTTGGTGAGGAGCAAAAGAAATCAATCGTTTCTGAAGCTCGCACTGAAGCAGAACGTATTAAAGATGCAGCTGTAAAAGAAATTGCTCAAGAAAAAGAGCAAGCTGTCGCTGCATTAAGAGAGCAAGTTGCTTCATTATCTGTTCTAATCGCATCTAAGGTTATTGAAAAAGAACTTAACGAACAAGATCAGCAAAAGCTTATCAATGAGTATATTCAAGAGGTAGGTCAAGGGCGATGAGCAATGGAACAGTAGCAAAACGCTATGCAATCGCACTATTTCAAGTCGCAAAAGAACAGAACCTTTTAGAAAAAGTAGAACAAGAGCTTCTTGCAATTAAAACGGTTTTTGCAGAAAACAAAGAATTGAATTCTGTGTTAAACCACCCAAAAGTAACAAAAGAAACAAAGAAATCGTTAGTAAAAGAAAGTTTTGCTAATGTTTCTACACCTGTTTTAAATACGTTAATGATTTTAATTGACCGACACCGTCAAGCAATTATCTCTGATGTTGTAGAATTCTTTATTGGGGCTGCTAACGATGAAAGAGGGATTGCGGACGCGAAGGTTTACTCAGCTAGAGAATTAACTGAGGATGAAAAGAAAACGCTAGAGTCTACTTTTGCTAAGAAGGTAGGAAAGAGTGCTCTTCGAATCCAAAATATTGTAGATAAAAGCGTGATAGGTGGAGTGAAACTCCGCATCGGTAACCGTATTTATGACGGTTCAGTAAGTGGTAAATTAGCTCGCGTTGAGCGTGAGTTATTGAAATAAAGACTCGAAAGAATAGGGGTGAAATTCATGAGCATCAAAGCAGAAGAAATCAGTGCGCTGATAAAAAAGCAAATTGAAAACTATCAGTCTGAAATTGAAGTAAATGATGTAGGTACTGTAATCCAAGTTGGGGACGGTATCGCTCGTGCTCATGGCCTCGACAATGTCATGGCTGGAGAACTTGTAGAATTTTCTAATGGTGTCATGGGTATGGCACAAAACCTAGAAGAAAATAACGTAGGTATCGTTATTTTAGGACCATACAAGGAAATCCGTGAAGGTGACGAAGTACGTCGTACAGGCCGTATCATGGAAGTACCAGTAGGTGAAGCGTTAATTGGACGTGTTGTTAATCCATTAGGGCAACCAGTTGATGGATTAGGTCCAATCGAATCATCAAAAACTCGTCCGATTGAAAGTCCAGCACCAGGTGTTATGGATCGTAAATCAGTTCATGAACCATTACAAACAGGTGTTAAAGCGATTGACGCTTTAATCCCAATTGGTCGTGGACAACGTGAGTTAGTTATCGGTGACCGTCAAACAGGTAAAACAGCTGTTGCAATCGATACTATCTTAAACCAAAGAGATCAGAACATGATTTGTATCTATGTTGCGATCGGGCAAAAGGAATCAACAGTTCGTGGAGTTGTTGAAACACTAAGAAAGAACGGAGCATTAGACTACTCTATCGTCGTTACTGCATCTGCATCACAACCGGCTCCATTACAATATCTTGCACCACTTGCTGGTGTAACAATGGCTGAAGAATTCATGCATAATGGTAAGCACGTTCTTATCGTGTATGATGATCTTTCTAAGCAAGCGGCAGCATACCGTGAGCTTTCATTACTATTAAAGCGTCCTCCAGGACGTGAAGCATATCCAGGGGATGTTTTCTACTTGCATTCTCGCTTACTTGAGCGTGCTGCAAAGCTTTCGGACGCAAAAGGCGCAGGTTCTATTACTGCACTTCCGTTCGTTGAAACTCAAGCTGGTGATATTTCAGCTTATATTCCAACAAACGTTATCTCTATCACAGACGGACAAATCTTCCTACAATCAGATTTATTCTTCTCAGGGGTACGTCCAGCGATCAATGCCGGTCTATCTGTATCACGTGTAGGGGGATCAGCGCAAATTAAAGCGATGAGAAAGGTTTCAGGTACATTACGTCTTGACCTTGCAGCATACCGTGAGCTAGAAGCATTCGCACAATTCGGTTCTGACCTTGATAAAGCAACGCAAGCAAAGTTAAACCGTGGAGCTCGTACAGTTGAGGTTCTAAAGCAACCTTTAAACAAGCCTTTAAAAGTTGAGAAGCAAGTAGCAATTCTATACGCACTAACTCGTGGATTCCTTGATGATATCCCAGTTGGAGATATTCGTCGTTTTGAAGAAGAGTACCACACTTGGTTAGATCATAATGCGAAGGATCTTCTAGATCACATTGCAACAACAAAAGAATTACCAAGCGACGATGATTTTGCAAAAGCTATTAACGAATTTAAGAAAACATTTGTTGTTTCTGAGTAATATAAACAGCTAGGCAGCATTGAAGTGCTGCTTAGTTCCTTTGATTAAAAGTGTTCCAAACAATTTTTTGGAATGTCTTATTAGCTAAAAAAGGTGGTGAAAACCTTTGGCATCCTTACGTGATATAAAATCAAGAATAAATTCAACAAAAAAGACAAGCCAAATTACAAAAGCCATGCAAATGGTATCTGCATCGAAATTAAATCGTGCTGAAAACAATGCAAAAGCTTTTGTTCCTTATATGGAAAAAATTCAAGAGGTTGTTGCAAGTATCGCTCTTGGTTCATCTGGTGTCGATCATCCGATGATGCAAACAAGAGATGTTAAGAAGACTGGTTATATCGTTATCACTTCAGATCGTGGATTGGCGGGAGCATATAACAGTAACATCCTTCGTGCAGCATACCAGGCAATGCAAAATCGCCATAATTCAAATGATGAATTCGGTGTTATTGCTATCGGTAAGATTGGTTTAAACTTCTTCAAAAAGCGTGGAGTAAACGTCGTTTCTGAAATTACAGGTCTAGGTGACCAACCTTCCTTTGCCGACATCAAGGATATCGCAAGTAAAGCGGTAAACATGTTTGCAGATGAAACGTTTGATGAACTATATCTTTACTACAATCACTTTGTAAGTGCCATTGAACATCAAGTAACAGAGAAGAAGCTTCTTCCATTAACGGATATTGCAACTGATGCGAAGCTAACTTCTTATGAATTTGAACCTTCGGAAGAAGAGATTTTAGAAGTGTTGCTTCCGCAATATGCAGAAAGCTTAGTTTACGGTGCATTATTAGATGGTAAAGCAAGTGAACACGCAGCACGTATGACTGCTATGAAGAGTGCAACAGATAACGCGAAAGAGCTTATCAACAACCTTACGCTTGTTTACAACCGTGCACGTCAAGCAGCAATCACACAAGAAATTTCAGAAATCGTTGGTGGAGCAGCAGCTCAACAACAATAATTTCGCATATAGAGTCTTATTAGTAAGTTAGGAGGGAAAACGATGACAAAAGGACGCGTTACCCAAGTTATGGGTCCTGTTGTAGACGTACAGTTTGAAGCTGGACATCTTCCTGAAATTTATAACGCCCTTACAATTAACCATAAAGCAACTGGTGAAAATGAAGTAAACATCGAGTTAACACTTGAGGTTGCTCTTCACCTAGGTGATGATACGGTTCGTACAATTGCAATGGCATCAACTGATGGAGTTGTTCGTGGTTTAGAAGTTGCTGATACTGGAGCACCAATCTCGGTTCCAGTAGGTGACGTTACGCTTGGTCGTGTATTCAACGTATTAGGTGAAAATATTGATCTTGATGAGGCACTTCCAGCTGGAGCTCGTCGTGATGCAATTCACAGACAAGCACCAACATTTGAAGAGTTATCTACTGAGGTGGAAATCCTTGAAACGGGTATTAAGGTAGTAGACTTACTAGCTCCTTATATTAAGGGTGGTAAGATCGGTCTATTTGGTGGTGCTGGAGTAGGTAAAACGGTTCTTATTCAAGAATTAATCAACAACATCGCTCAAGAGCACGGTGGTATTTCGGTATTCGCTGGTGTAGGTGAGCGTACTCGTGAAGGAAATGACCTTTACCACGAGATGAGTGATTCTGGTGTTATTAAGAAAACAGCGATGGTATTCGGACAAATGAACGAGCCACCTGGTGCACGTATGCGTGTTGCATTAACTGGATTAACAATGGCGGAATATTTCCGTGATGAGCAAGGACAAGACGTTCTATTCTTCATCGATAATATTTTCCGATTCACACAAGCTGGTTCTGAGGTTTCTGCCCTATTAGGTCGTATGCCTTCAGCGGTAGGTTACCAACCAACACTTGCAACAGAGATGGGTCAGTTACAAGAACGTATTACATCGACAAACAAAGGATCAATCACGTCTATCCAAGCGATTTATGTACCTGCCGATGACTATACGGATCCAGCTCCTGCAACAACATTCGCTCACTTAGATGCAACGACTAACCTTGAGCGTAAGCTATCTGAAATGGGTATTTACCCAGCGGTAGATCCACTTGCTTCAACATCTCGTGCTCTTGCACCTGAAATCGTTGGAGAAGAGCACTATTCAGTTGCTCGTCAAGTACAATCAACTCTACAACGTTACAAAGAATTACAAGATATTATCGCAATCTTAGGTATGGATGAGCTCTCTGACGATGATAAGTTAATCGTTCACCGTGCACGTCGTATTCAGTTCTACTTATCTCAAAACTTCCACGTTGCTGAACAGTTTACAGGACAAAAAGGATCTTACGTACCTGTACAAGAAACAGTAAAAGGATTTAAAGAGATTTTAGAAGGTAAATACGATCACCTGCCTGAAGATGCTTTCCGTCTAGTCGGAAGAATTGAAGAAGTTATCGAAAGAGCAAAATCAATGGGTGTAGAAGTATAAAAATAGGGACATAGGAGGGTTTAAATATGAAGACAATCAAAGTCAGTGTAGTGACTCCTGATGGCCCCGTCTATGAATCAGATGTAGAAATGGTTAGCACAAAAGCAAAAAGTGGTGAACTTGGTATTTTACCAGGACATATCCCTATGGTAGCACCACTTGCAATCGGTACAGTTCGTCTAAAAAAGGAAGGAAGCACTGAGTATGTTGCTGTAACAGGAGGATTTTTAGAAGTTCGACCTGATAAAGTAACTGTTCTTGCACAAGCTGCTGAACGCGGAGAAGATATTGATGTTACCCGTGCTGAAGCTGCAAAAGAACGTGCAGAGCGTCGCCTTCAAGCAAAAGAAGCTGACATCGATATGCAACGTGCTGAACTTGCCTTGCAGCGTGCAATCAACCGTTTAAAAGTTACGGGACGTATATAATCATAAGTACCTCAGGATGAAAGTATCCTGAGGTATTTTTATTTGTATAGAGGAGATTATTAAAGCATGTTATGTGTAAAATCGGGCGAGTAGTAAATCTGAATCCGGCCTCTGCGTCCACCCCACCCGAGGTCCAATAACATGAAGTGAAGAACATTTTTGCTTGTCGTGGCTAAACGGGGCGCTTGCGCCTTTTGTTCTTCACACACAATTGAGGGTTTGTTAAGGGAGCATCTTTATTACCAATATCTACATCTCTAAACTCATTGACGTGCTATGAAACCTTAAGTAAGTTTAGAGAGTGCGACAAGTTCATAACTCATAACTGCAATCGTGACTCATAGGCATGATAAAGAACCTCTAAATATAAACCTTTGGAGAATTCTAAGGTTGGTCGACACATATATGGCGAAGTGTTATAATGTTTACGGTTACAAAGAATTTTTTTATGATTATAGAGTTATATAATAGCAAAAATGAGTTGTTGATTTAAAGGAGGGGACTGGTATGGAGCACTTAAATCTGTACCAAAATAACTACTTAATTGTTGTCATCTTTTTAATGTTAGGCGTTATTTTACCAGTTGTTGCACTTACTGCTGGCCGTATTTTACGTCCTCACAAACCGACTGCTGCTAAGCAAACTACATATGAAAGTGGTATTGATCCCTTTCATGATGCTAGAGTTCAGTTTAACGTGAGATATTATATTTTTGCTCTAATGTTTGTTATTTTTGACGTAGAAACAGTTTTCCTGTACCCATGGGCTGTTGCGTATGAAGAGCTAGGGATATTCGCACTAATAGAAATGTTAATTTTTGTTGTTTTACTATTAATTGGGCTAATCTATGCTTGGAAGAAGAAGGTGCTAAAATGGATCTAAAACTAGAAAATATAACACCTGAAGAAATGGAAGAGTTAAAGCAAAGTGTCTTTCTAACTACGTTAGAAGAGCTAAAAGCTTGGGCTCGAAGTAATTCATTATGGCCATTAACCTTTGGTTTAGCATGCTGTGCGATCGAGATGATGGGAGTAGGTTCTTCACATTATGACCTAGATCGTTTCGGGTCATTCTTCCGTACATCTCCACGTCAATCCGACTGTATGATTGTATCAGGTACCGTAACGAAGAAGATGGCTCCTGTATTGAAAAGATTATACGACCAAATGCCAGAACCTAAGTGGGTCATTGCGATGGGGTCCTGTGCAACGGCAGGGGGACCGTATGTGAAATCATATGCGGTTGTTAAAGGTGTTGACCAAATTGTACCTGTTGATGTATATATTCCTGGTTGCCCACCGAATCCTGCTGCCTTAATATATGGAATCAATAAATTGAAAGAGAAAATTCGTTATGAAGCAAAGACTGGGAAGCAGGTGACTAGTCGATGAGTGATGAAAAAAGCTTAGAACAGCAAAAGAAAGAAGCTGCTCAAAAAGCGAAGGAAGAAGCAATGCGTCGCATTGCTGAAAAGAAGAGCGAAGCAACGGAGGAAGGTGCCATTTCTCCTGAAAAAACAAAAGAAGAATTAAAACGAGAAGCAGCTGCGAAGGCAAAGGAAGCAGCCGCCAAAAGACTAGCAGAAAAACAAGCACAGGAAAGCGGAGAAAGCGAAGAGCCTGCTGCTGAAAAAACAAAAGAAGAATTAAAACGAGAAGCAGCTGCGAAGGCAAAAGAAGCAGCCGCCAAAAGACTAGCAGAAAAACAAGCACAGGAAAGCGGAGAAAGCGAAGAGCCTGCTGCTGAAAAAACAAAAGAAGAATTAAAACGAGAATCAGCTGCGAAGGCAAAGGAAGCAGCCGCCAAAAGACTAGCAGAAAAACAAGCACAGGAAAGCGGAGAAAGCGAAGAGCCTGCTGCTGAAAAAACAAAAGAAGAATTAAAACGAGAAGCAGCTGCGAAGGCAAAGGAAGCAGCTGCCAAAAGATTAGCAGAAAAACAAGCACAGGAAAGTGGAGAAAGCGGTGAGCCTGCTGCTGAAAAAACGAAAGAAGAATTAAAGCGCGAAGCCGCTGAGAAAGCAAAAGCAGCAGCCGCTAAAAGATTAGCAGAGAAGCAAGCTGCAGAAGGTGAAAGTCAACAAGAGGGTCCAGAGGACATAGATGTTGCAAAACAAAAAGCAGCAGCTGCTGCAAAAGCAAAAGCAGCTGCTGCTGCCAAGGCAAAAGCTGCGGCACTAGCAAAGCAAAACAGAGAGTCCGGAGATGCCGAAGGTTCTGCTGATGATGAAAAGGCCAAAGCAGTTGCAGCGGCAAAAGCAAAGGCGGCCGCAGCGGCAAAAGCAAAAGCAGCTGCCCAGGCTACGGCTGGAGGCGGAGATGCAGATGACGAAAAGGCGAAAGCCATAGCCGCTGCCAAGGCCAAAGCAGCCGCAGCCGCTGCAGCTAAGGCCAAAGCAGGGGCATCTTCTGATGCTGCAAAGGAAAAGGAAGAACAAAAGCCATCACCTAATCAACCTTACTTAGATAAATATGTGAAGGTAATAAAAGAACATTTAGGCGATGTATTAGAAGACTCATATATTAATCGTTTATCAAAGGATGTTCCAACATTAGTAGCAAAACAAGATACGTATTATAAAATTGCAGAATTTCTAAAGTTTAACGAACAGTTGAGCTTTGAATACTTATCTGAATTGCATGGAACAGATTTTGTCACACATATGGAAGTCTACGTACATTTTTATTCCTACAAGAATCGTCAATCTGTTGCTTTAAAAGTGAAGATCGATCGTGATGAACCGGGTATTAATTCTTTAGCTAAGCTTTGGGAAGGTGCGAACTGGCCAGAGCGAGAGGCATACGATTTACTAGGAATTAAGTTTACTGGACATCCAAATTTAACTAGAATTATGTTACCTGATGAGTGGGTAGGGTATCCACTTAGAAAAGACTATGAACCGTACGATGTGGAGGTGTAGTCATTGATTCGTACTGAAGAAATGCTACTAAACGTAGGTCCACAGCATCCTAGTACACATGGAGTTTTCCGTATCGTACTTAAAATTGATGGGGAAATCATAAAGGAAGCTACTCCGGTTATTGGATATCTTCACCGTGGTACTGAGAAATTAGCAGAAGACCTACAATATACACAAATTATTCCTTACACTGACCGCATGGACTATTTATCAGCCATGACGAACAATTATGTAATCTGTCATGCTGTAGAAACAATGATGGGGTTAGAAATTCCCGAAAGAGCAGAATATCTTCGTGTACTTGCAATGGAACTAGGACGTGTTGCTAGTCACTTAGTGTGGTATGGTACCTACTTATTGGATATTGGTGCCGTAAGTCCATTCCTTTATGCGTTTCGTGAACGTGAAATGATTATTAATCTTTTAAATGAACTTTCTGGGGCTCGTTTAACGTTCAATTATATGCGTGTGGGTGGAGTGAAATGGGATGCTCCAGAAGGTTGGATTGAGAAAGTTAGCGAGTTTGTCCCTTATATGAGAAAACAGTTAGCTGGCTATCATGAGCTTGTAACTGGAAACGAGATCTTTATGTCTCGTGTCAAAGGGGTAGGGAAGTACACGAAAGAAGAAGCGTTTGCTTATTCGTTAAGCGGAGCAAATCTGCGTAGTACTGGAGTGAAATGGGATCTGAGAAAAGATGAACCGTATTCCATTTACGACCGCTTTAAGTTTGACGTTCCTATAAGAGAAGAGGGAGATTGTTGGTCACGTTACCACTGCCGAATGGAAGAGATAGAGGAATCTCTGAAAATTATTGAGCAAGCTGTAGAACAATTTCCTGCAGAAGGCGAGATTATGGCGAAAGTGCCAAAAATCATCAAGGCACCTGCTGGTGAAGCTTTTGTTCGAATTGAATCACCGCGTGGTGAGATTGGTTGTTATATTGCAAGTGATGGAAAGAAAGAACCATACCGCTTAAAGTTTAGGCGTCCATCATTCTATAATCTTCAAATATTGCCAAAGCTATTAGAAGGTGAGAATATGGCGAACTTGATTGCTATCTTAGGTGGAATTGATATTGTACTTGGGGAGGTTGACGGTTAATGATTGAAAATCTATTACAATCTACTCCAAGTCTTACTAATTTCGCTATTTTCTTTGGATTAGCTACCGCTTTACTAATGGTAGTATTAGGATTCGTTACTTATGGAATTCTAGCAGAACGTAAAGTAATGGGTTTTATGCAGGGACGTATCGGTCCTAACCAAGTTGGAGGAAGATGGGGGTTACTACAAACCGTTGCAGACGTTTTAAAGCTCCTTCTGAAAGAAGATACGATTCCCAAATTGGCAGATAAACCTTTGTTTATCATTGCACCTGTAATAGCGTTTACACCAGCTTTTATGGTATTGGCGACAATACCATTTACAGATGCTTTCCAGTTTGCTGATATTGGAGTGGGCTTACTATATTATATCGCCATATCTGGAATTACAACAATTGGTGTTGTAACAGGGGGCTGGGCGTCTAACAATAAATATGCATTAATGGGTGGAATGCGTGCCGCTGCACAAATGATTTCGTATGAAATTCCGCTTGTTATGTCAGTGATTGGCGTTATTCTTCTATCAGGAAGCCTTAACTTAAATGATATTATTGCGGCACAAGCAGATACGACTTGGTTTATTCTCCTTCAACCTATTGCATTCTTAGTTTTCTTCATCGCATCGGTTGCTGAATTAAACCGTACACCGTTTGACTTACCGGAAGCAGAGTCTGAACTTGTTGCCGGTTTCCATGTAGAGTACTCAGGATTTCGCTGGGCATTTTTCATGCTTGCTGAATATGTGTATTTTTTTGCAATGGCAGCATTAACAACAGTTCTATTCCTAGGAGGATGGTTAGCTCCATTTGGACTAACCTTTATACCGGGTGCTGTATGGTTTGCATTAAAGTTCGCACTGGTAGTCTTTATCTTAATCTGGTTCCGAGTGACATTCCCACGTCTACGTGCGGATCAATTGATGGAATTTGGCTGGAAGGTGCTATTACCAGTAGCTCTTGTTAATATTTTTTTAACAGCACTAATGAAAGAACTATTCTTTTAAACTATAAATCGTTTTAGAAAAGGGGTGTGAAAGCATGCTAGGATTAGCGAAAGGATTGAAATATACCCTTCAAAACTTAACGAAAAAGAAAGTCACATATGATTATCCAAACGAACCATTACCACTTCCAGATCGTTTTAGAGGGATCCAAAAGTTTTATCCTGAGAAATGTATCGTTTGTAATCAATGTGCGAATATCTGTCCGACTGACTGTATTCAGTTAACAGGAAAAAAACACCCTGATCCGAATAAAAAAGGAAAAGTCATTGATACCTATGATATAAACTTTGAGATTTGTATCTTGTGTGACCTTTGCACAGAGGTGTGTCCGACAGAAGCAATCGTTATGACAAACAATTTTGAACTTGCTGAATATAGCCGTGACAATTTATTCAAAAACCTTGAGTGGCTAGATGAAAACGATGCGAACGTACGAAAGGAGAACAAAGCATGAGTGGCGAGTTTCTAGTTTTTCTTGTATTAGCATTAATCGCTATTGCCGGTGGAATTCTCATGATTAACCTCTCGCAAGTCGTACACATGGTTATAGCATTAGTATTTTCATTTATAAGCATTGCTGGGATTTATGTATTATTATCAGCAGAATTTGTAGCAGCCGTACAAATTTTAATTTATTCCGGTGCCATTACCATCATTATGTTATTTGGAATTATGCTGACGAGGCACAATGATAAAAGTGAGCCTAAAACGAGCGTTTCGAAACAAATATTAATTATTGGTGGTATCGCTATTTTCGCGGTAACGATGTACTTTGGTATTTTTGACTTAGATCTAGGAAATCAAGCCACTGAACTACACGTGGAAAACACAAAGCAAATTGGAATTGAGCTCTATTCAAAATTTGTAATTCCTTTTGAGCTCATGTCAGTAGTGTTATTAGTAGCTTTAGTCGGTGCGATTATTTTAGCTAAAAGAGACGATGAAAAGGAGGCAAACAAGGAATGAGTTCAATTCCATTATCAGCCTACCTCGTATTAGCCCTAATTTTATTCTGCATTGGTTTATATGGTGCGTTAACAAAGCGTAATGCAGTTGTCGTGTTAATCTCTATTGAGTTAATGCTAAATGCAGTTAATATTAATTTAGTTGCATTTAGTAAGTATGGAGTAAATCCAAGTATTACTGGTCAAATTTTCTCACTCTTTACGATTACTGTAGCAGCTGCTGAAGCAGCAGTGGGATTAGCCATCTTAATTGCTTTATATCGAAATCGTGCAACTGTTAATGTAGATGAAATGAATATGTTGAAACGTTAATTTAAAAAAGCGAAAGCGCCAAAAGTTTGGCCAATAAATGCCGACATTCCTGTCGGCAACGGTCAAAACTCTGCACATAATGTGCTGCCTGACAAACATACTTCTTCATCAGCGAATGATGGGTAGCTATAGATTATTTGGTCATTGTCGGACTAGGTGCTGGAGCTTAGATTCCAAAAAAGGGGATTGTGATACAAAATGATGGAAAATGCTTGGTTAATACCGCTTTTTCCGCTTGCCTCCTTTTTAACACTACTTCTAATCGGCAAACGGATGAAAGAAGGAAGTGCATATGTAGGTATTGCGTTCACGTTTTTCTCCCTTGTATATTCTGTTATCGTTCTGATGAATCGCTTATATGGCGAGAACATCAAGTCAGAATTTACATGGTTATCCATTGGAGAAACTCAGTTAACCGCTGGCTTTGAAGTGAATCAACTTAATGCGTTAATGTTAGTGATTGTTTCACTAGTCAGCTTTCTAGTACATATGTATTCAAAAGGGTATATGCATGATGACGAACGCTTTCATGTTTTTTATGCATACTTAGGGTTATTTACTTTTGCAATGTTAGGTTTAGTATTATCACCTAACTTACTTCAAACCTATATCTTCTGGGAGCTTGTAGGGCTTGGTTCATTCTTACTTATCGGGTTTTATTTTTATAAGAAGGATGCACGTGCCGCAGCAAAAAAAGCTTTCATCATGACACGTATTGGAGATGTTGGATTATTAATAGGAATGATCCTGTTATTCTGGCAAGTAGGTAGCTTCGAGTACGATGAAATCTTTAGTGCTGTTGCAGCTGGAAGTATATCGTATGAAATGATTACATTAACAGCCATCCTAATTTTCGTAGGGGCTATTGGGAAATCTGGACAGTTTCCATTACATACATGGTTACCAGATGCTATGGAAGGTCCAACACCTGTATCAGCACTTATACATGCTGCAACGATGGTAGCTGCAGGTGTGTATTTAGTAGCAGCACTGTTCCCGCTATTTTCAGCAAGTGAAGCGGCTCTATATACAGTTGCAGTAATTGGTGGAATTACAGCCATTTTTGCCGCATCGATCGGTCTTGTCCAAACTGATATTAAACGTGTTTTAGCATACTCGACTGTCAGTCAGTTAGGATACATGATGCTAGCATTAGGGTCTGCTGGTTATGTAGCTGGTGTGTTTCATCTAATGACACATGCATTCTTTAAAGCATTATTGTTTTTAGCAGCTGGAAGTGTCATTCATGCAACACATATCCAAGATATCGAAAAATTAGGTGGGCTTTGGAAAAAGCTTCGTTTCACCGCTCCATTATTTTTAATTGGAACATTAGCAATTAGTGGGGTACCTTTATTCTCAGGATTCTTTAGTAAAGAAGAAATTTTATTGGCAACTTGGGCTCACGGCAATTATGGCCTATTCTGGTTAGCGGTAGTTGCAGCTTTCTTTACAGCATTCTATATGTTCCGACTATTCTTCTTGGTGTTTACAGGAGAGCAAAGGGAAAAGGTGCAGCATGTTCATGAGTCACATGGTGTCATGCTATTTCCAATGATCGTCCTTGGGGTGTTAGCAATTGTTGCTGGTTATGTAAATACTCCATGGTTTGGAACATTTTTAGGAGACTGGTTAGTTGAAGGAAACCACGCTTTAGGACATGGTCATATTGAAGGGCCATTTTGGATTATGGTAGTTGCGACTCTCGTATCATTAGCAGGAATTTTATTGGCATATATGATTTATGGAAATAAGAAAATTAGTCGTGACTGGCTATCCTCCTATTTCCCAGCAGGATACAGTATTTTGAAAAACAAATACTTTGTAGATGAGTTTTACCAAAATTCAATCGTTTTTGCAACGAAGACATTTAGTTTGTTCCTAAAATATATTGAACTGTTTATTATCGAAGGAATTATTAAGGCTGTTAAAGGGATTACGTTTAGTATCAATAGATTTGGTACGTCATTACAAAATGGTCAAGTTCAAGTGTACGGATCCATTGCATTTGTAGGGTTAGCTGTACTTATCTTGATTTATGCACTTGCAGGGGGGTATATAGGATGAATGAATCGATTCTTTTATCACTTTTAATATTCTCCCCACTGTTAGGTATGTTGTTATTGCTCTTCATACCTAAAACACAAGAAAATACAATAAAGCTTGTCGGCTTTTTAGGCACTTTATTACCATTAGCTGTTGCTCTAGTTATTTATATGCAATATAAGGGTGGAAAGGCATTATCCTCTTTTTCTGAGGCTTATGAATGGATTCAATTCGGTTATTTTCCAGGAATAGAAGTTCGTCTTTTTGCTATTGATTATGAGCTTGGTATTAATGGGTTTTCAATGTTACTACTTTTACTTACAACGATTTTGGCATCACTTGCAGCGATTGCATCGATTCATATTAAGAAGGAATGGAAAGGATATTTTATGTTATTCCTTCTATTGGAGCTTGGTATGCTTGGTGTATTTGCGGCTGAGAACCTACTATTATTCTTCATTTTCTTTGAGCTTACATTGATTCCAATGTTTTTCCTAATTGGAAAATGGGGATATTTTGACCGTGAAAAAGCAGCATATAGTTATCTCGTTTACAATGGAATTGGCTCTGCCATTCTTTTAATCGTAATCATTGTACTGTTTGCAAGAACAGGTACTTCTAATATTGCATTACTTAGTGAAATCCTTTCAGGGAATATCCCAAGTAATCAAATTCCACTTCCAATTACAACTGAGTTAAGATGGGGATTGTTCTTAGGAATATTAGTAGCATTCGGAGTAAAGCTTCCTATTTTTCCTTTGCATAGCTGGATGTTACGAGTTCACGTACAGGCACCTCCATCAATCGTAATGCTTCATTCGGGAATTCTATTGAAGATTGGTGCATTCGGTTTAATTCGATTTGGAGCGGGATTATTTCCCGAGGAATTTGTATCATTTTCAGTCATTTTAGCTATTCTTGGTGTGATAAATCTTTTATATGGTGCGTTTTTGGCTTTCATTCAAGACGATTTCAAAATGGTACTTGCATACTCAAGTATTTCCCACATGGGAATTGTTTTGATAGGATTAGCTGCACTAAATGAAGCGGGAATTCAGGGTGCTATTTTCCAAGTGATTTCTCACGGGTTAATCTCGGCATTATTGTTCTTTTTAGTAGGAGTTCTATATGAACGTGTTCATACTTCTTCTTTAATGAACCTTGGAGGAATATCGAAAGTAATGCCACTAACAGCAGGATTTATCCTAACCGGGGCAATGGCATCATTAGGTCTTCCTGGTATGTCAGGCTTTGTTAGTGAGTTTATGGCGTTCCTAGGCTTATTTAAAGAAATGCCAATCATTGCAGCAGTCGGTACCATTGGAATCATTATGACAGCCGTTTACTTATTGCGTGCGGTGCTAAATATGACGTATGGTCCACTTAATGAAAAAATTACTGAAGTAGTTGATATAAGACGTGTTGAGTTAGTTCCAGTTCTAATTCTAGTTGGATTAATTGTATTAATTGGTGTATATCCTGCTGTATTAACTGGTCCACTTCAATCAACACTAGAGACTATTATGATAGGAATAGGGGGGTGAGGAGATGGATATAGAGACACTTTTGAGTTATGAATGGGGAGCGATGGGCCCAGAGTTTGTCATCCTTGGTGTTGCAACACTTCTCTCCTTACTAGACCTATTTTTAAAGCCAAGTATAGATCGAAAGCAATTTGCTTGGCTTGGTTTAGCTGGTATTATTGTGGCACTTGGAATACTATTTACTCAATTGGATCAACCAGTTGTTCAAATCCTTGAAAATACGTATAGATTAGACTCCTTTGCAAAAATATTTAAGCTTCTGTTATTAGTAGGGGCAGGACTTGTCATGCTTTTAGCTGCCGGCTATGAACCTAAAGAAAAGCTTGAATATAGAGGCGAGTTTTACTATCTGTTGTTAACCGCTTTACTTGGAGCCATGATGATGGCATCCAGTGCGGATTTAATAACACTCTTTGTTGGACTGGAGCTATTAACAATCTCTTCATATGTGTTGGTAGGTATAAGAAAACGCCATTTACCAACAAATGAAGCTGCAATGAAATATGTTATTAATGGTGGTATCTCTACCGCTATAACATTATTTGGTATGAGTTATATATACGGTCTTACCGGATCTACAAATTTATTTGTCATAAGCCAGCAATTACGTGCTCTATTCTCTTCTGATTTAGAGTTCATATCAGCTATTGCGTTCTTGTTAGTGTTTATTGGTCTTGCCTTTAAACTAGCAGCTGCCCCATTCCATATGTGGGCGCCTGATGTATATGAAGGCTCGCCAATGCCTGTAACAGCATTTTTGAGTGTCGTTTCTAAGACCGCTGGTTTTATTATTGTGCTTCGCATTTTCTTGACTATTTTTTCATCAACACCAGCACAAGGTGGAACAACGAGCTTACTCATGGCAATGGGGGATTATATTGCCGTTCTTGCAGCCCTTACGATGATTCTAGGAAATGCTCTTGCATTAAAACAACGCAATATTAAGAGACTTTTTGCTTATTCAAGTATCGCGCATGCGGGGTATTTATTAGTTGCCTTTATTGCATTATCACCTTTTATGTTAGACTCAATATGGTTTTACTTAGGCTCATATTTACTAATGAATCTAGGGGCCTTTGCGATTATTCAATTAATCGTTTCCAAAACAGGGAAAGAAGATATAAGTGAATTTGCAGGGTTATACCGTAGATCCCCAATTATTGCGATTGCAATGGGAATCTTTATATTATCTCTTGCCGGAATCCCAGGTACAGCTGGATTTATGGCAAAGTTAAATATTTTCTTAGGTGCCCTCTTTATGGAACATTATGTTTTATCCGCTATTATGATTGGGGTAACAGTTGTTTCGTATATTTATTACTTTGGTCTATTAGGACAAATATTTTTCCGTCCAGCAAGTGATAAAGAACCGATAAAGGCTGCACCTAGTCTTTTGATTGTGATGGTTCTATGTATTGTTGGTACAATAGCATTAGGTATATTCCCAGGTTTAGCTCTTGATCTCTACCATGGGAGTACAAATGTTTTAACAGACTTTTTTCAGTAAATAACTGATTTGTCTTTGGACAATTGTTAAATAAAGGGGCTAACTATTTAGCTTCTTTATTTTTTTTACACCTAACTAATTTTCATGAACTTGATTTAAATTAGAAATGGAGTTGAAGGATATGGTAAATGCATTTTTTGGACAGCAAGCTTTACTAAGTATTATTTCACATTTAATATTCATCGTGATTACATGGTGGGCGCTTCAAGGACTACGTATTGACGCTCTCATTAAGGCAAACAAAGTTTTACAGGCTCGAATTTTGTTAATATTATTTACTATCGCGATTGGATCTACTGTTAGTAATTTCTTCCTAGATTACTTAATCTGGTCCCAGCAAATTCCTCTTTTATTCTAGGAGTAGCCTCAGGGAATACACAAAATTCCTCAAAATCTTAACAAAAACTATACATTTTTACTACGAACCAATGTGAATGTTTTCATTGATCCTTTCATATATTTTTTTGTCTTGATCTATTTAGATTTACCAGAAAAATTAATGTCAAATGATGACGACTTTTTCCACGTATGTTCACACCTAATCTGGCAAGAATGATTCTTAAGGAGAGGGAGTGAACGGATTGAAAACATTGTTTATAAGGTTATGTATGCTTTGTATTTGCATGAGTGGTGTTATTGGGTATAAAACCATACAAGCAAGCGGGGAAGACCTGGAGGTACTGGAAATAGTAGACGAGCTAGAAGGTGAAAATGTCACGATATCGGAGTGGAGTCTATATACTAAAGAAGAGGTAAGTTCGGTCATTGATGAAAAAAGCTTTACGGAGAAAGTGACTGAATTACAGAGTAAGACCTCTGATTTTAAGTGGGATTTTCAACATGGTCCGGATCGTTTTAAAGTAGTTGGAACAAAGGTTCATGATTCCGCATTCCAGGAGAAAATAATTCTATCTACAGCCCTCACAAACAATCACTATTATACGTATCTTATTTACGAGGCAGTTGGAAGCGGTTGGAAACAAAATCAAAGTAAGGAATATTTTCCTGTTTTCACAAAGACAAAAGCCGACATATTTCAAGATAATCCCACAAATTTCTCTTGTGTAAAAGGGAATTTCAATGATACTATTGAAGGGGTTTTATTTGATGAAGCCAAAGGGCTTTTGAGTAAGTTTGATGCAGAATTAATAGAATATTTAAACGAAGAGACATTTGTCTCGGTCACTGCATATACTGAAAAGTGGGAAAATGTACTTCCTACCATGAATGGTAAAATGAACGTACAAATAGCCTTAAGAAAATTAGGATTGGGCGATAAGACTACGTTTGTAGTTAGCACACCAATCATTACGTCTGAATATTAATATAGAGAAATTGGACGCGGAGGGGAATACCTTGGAAAAAATCATCGTCCGCGGCGGTAGACAATTGAACGGTACTGTTAAGGTTGAAGGTGCAAAAAATGCCGTTCTGCCTGTCATCGCTGCATCCATTTTGGCAAGTGAAGGTAAAAGTGTCATTACTGATGTACCTGCTCTTTCGGATGTTTATACGATAAACGAAGTATTAAGACAGTTAAATGCTGATGTTACATTTGATAATGGTCAAATTACTGTCGATGCATCGAAAGAGTTATTAACAGAAGCACCTTTTGAATATGTTCGAAAAATGCGTGCATCCGTGTTAGTGATGGGTTCACTATTAGCGCGCAGGGGCAAGGCGAGAATTGCATTACCAGGTGGTTGTGCAATTGGATCTCGCCCTATTGATCAGCATTTAAAGGGTTTTGAAGCTATGGGAGCTGAAGTAAAAGTTGGAAACGGCTATATCGAAGCTGAGGTTGAAGGACGATTGCACGGTGCAAAGGTCTATTTTGATACACCAAGTGTCGGAGCAACCGAAAATGTAATGATGGCTGCTACTTTAGCAAAAGGTACCACAACACTAGAAAATTGTGCGAAAGAACCAGAAATCGTTGACTTAGCGAATTATCTGAATAAGATGGGTGCTAAAATTCGCGGTGCTGGAACTGGAACAATTCGTATTGAAGGTGTTGAAAAGTTATACGGTGTTCAACACGCTGTAATTCCAGACCGAATAGAGGCAGGGACATTTATGGTTGCTGCAGCTATAACGGGTGGAAATGTATTTATTCAAGGAGCTGTACCAGAGCATTTAAGCTCATTAGTAGCGAAGCTTGAAGAAATGGGTGTCACCATTGTTGAAGAACATGATGGATTACGTGTTATTGGCCCAGAGACATTAAAAGCAATTGACTTGAAGACTATGCCACATCCTGGGTTCCCAACAGATATGCAATCACAAATGATGGCACTACTTCTTAAAGCAAACGGAACGAGTATGATAACAGAGACTGTTTTTGAAAATCGTTTCATGCATGTTGAAGAATTCCGTCGCATGAATGGTGAAATTAAAATTGAAGGACGCTCAGTTATTATTAGTGGACCAGGTACGCTACAAGGTGCAGAGGTAGCTGCAACAGACTTACGCGCTGGAGCTGCACTTATTATTGCAGGACTTGTAGCAGATGGTTATACTCGTGTAACAGAATTAAAACACTTAGATCGCGGATATGTAAATTTCCATGGCAAACTCGCTGCCCTAGGAGCAGACATTGAGCGTATTAGCGAGGAAATTCCAATTCAAGAAGTGCAGGAAGCAAAAGTTTCTGAATAAGTCCTTTTAAGAAGCCTAATTAAAGGCTTCTTTTTTGTAAGTTAAGCGTACAATGTCAAATACTTTTTTTAAGTTTTAGGGTAACTCAAATACACTTACTGTAATATCCTTTTTTTACAAGTAACAATTAACCAAGTTATCTATGATATAGGTACCACTTTCTTGATTCAGAAAT